>NZ_VRMC01000019.1:0-73745 GCF_008369905.1 Pseudonocardia sp. EV170527-09 | reverse complement strand
GTCGGCCATCCCCGCCGGCCCCTCGGCCCGGTAGCGGTCGGACCACTTCTTGGCGGTCCGCGCGGAGACCATGAACATTGTCGCGGCCGCGGTGTGGGTCCAGCCGTGCTCGACGACGAGTTGAGCGAGCCGCAGCCGGGCGCGCGGGGTCAGAGCGGCGTTAGCGTGGGACACGAAGGCCTCCGGTGGGTGAAGCGGTTCCTCGACAGCTCCACTTCACAACCGGAGGCCTTCGTCTGTCAGCCAGACTCACCGCCCCCGGACGGGACAACCTCCCTGGACATCACACCTAGTCACACGGCCGGGGCGGCCCCGGGACCGCCGGGGTTCTAGTCTCGGCGCCATGGCCTCGGTACGGGTGTTCGTCGCGCGGATGGCCGGCCTGGCCGTCTACGGCCCGGACGGCGAGCGGATCGGCAAGGTCCGCGACGTCGTGGTGTCGCTGCGCGTGGACAGCCATCCGCCGCGGGTGCTGGGCCTGGTCGTGGACCTGTCCGCGCGCCGCAGCGTCTTCGTGCCGATGCTGCGGGTCGCCGACATCGCCCCGACCGCGGTGACGCTGGCCAGCGGCTCGGTGAGCCTGCGCTCGTTCGACCAGCGCCCCAACGAGACCCGGGTGCTCGGCCAGCTGCTGAACTCCCCTGCGACGGTGCGCGAGAACGGGACCGAGGGCTCGGTCGTCGACGTCGCGATCGAGCCGAGCCGGACCCGGGACTGGGTGATCACCAAGGTGGCGCTGCGGTTCCGGCGGACCCGGCTGGCGCGCAGGCCACGGGTCGAGGTGTACGGCTGGGAGGCCGTGTCCGGGCTCGACGTCGCCGCCGCGCAGGGTGCGGACCGGCTGCTCGCGGTCTTCGACTCGATGCGCCCGGCCGACGTCGCCGCGGCGCTGTCGCGGCTGCCCGACGACCGGCAGCGGCACGTCGTCGACGCACTGGACGACGAGCGGCTCGCCGACGTGTTCGAGGAGCTGTCCGAGTCCGACCAGCGCGAGCTGCTCGGCTACCTCGACGACGACCGCGCCGCCGACGTCCTGGAGGCGATGAGCCCGGACGACGCGGCGGACCTGCTCGGCGAGCTCGACGACGACGAGGCCGGGCGGCTGCTGGAGCTCATGGAGCCCGACGAGTCCGAACCCGTGCGCCGCCTGATGCGCTACGAGTGGGACACCGCGGGCGGCCTGATGACCCCGGAGCCGATCACCCTGGCGCCGGACGTGACCGTCGCCGAGGCGCTCGCCCGGGTGCGCAACCCGGAGGTGCCGCCGGCCCTGGCCTCGATGGTGTTCGTCGTCCGCCCGCCGACGGCGACCCCGACCGGGCGCTACCTGGGCTGCGTGCACGCCCAGCAGCTGCTGCGGGCGGCGCCGTTCGAGCTGGTCGCGGGCATGGTCGACGCCGACCTGCCGCAGCTGGGCCCCGAGGCGGGGCTCGGCGAGGTGACCCGCTACTTCGCCAGCTACAACCTGGTGGCGGGCCCGGTCGTCGACGCCGAGGACCACCTGCTGGGCGCGGTCACCGTCGACGACGTGCTGGACCACCTGCTGCCCCAGGGCTGGCGCGACCGCGACCTCGCCCCGGGCGAGGTGCACGGCTCGGTACCGGCCGCCCACGGCAGTGCCGGCCGCACGCACGGCGGGGCGGTGCACGGTGCCTGAGCCGGGGATCGGTCGGCGGCTGGACCAGCCGCGCGTCGGGCGCCGCCGGTTCGAGGTGGACCCGGACGGGTTCGCCCGGTTCTCCGAGCGGATCGCCCGGTTCCTCGGGACGGGCCGCTTCCTCGCCATCCAGACGGTGATCGTCGTCGTGTGGATCGCACTGAACCTGGTCGCCTGGTCGATCCAGTGGGACCCGTACCCGTTCATCCTGCTGAACCTGGCGTTCTCCACCCAGGCCGCGTACGCCGCGCCGCTGATCCTGCTCGCCCAGAACCGGCAGGACGACCGGGACCGGATCGCGCTGGACGAGGACCGCAGGCGCGCCGAGCGGACGAAGGCCGACACCGAGTTCCTCGCCCGCGAGCTGGCGGCGCTGCGCCTGGCCGTCGGGGAGACCGCGAGCCGGGACTACCTGCGCGGCGAGCTGGAGAAGCTGGGCGACCGGCTCGACGACGCCGTGGCCCGCAGCCGTGGGGAGGACGTCCCGGACGAGCCGGGCGCCCGGAAGAAGATGCGCAAGAAGGAACGCTGAGCGCTCAGGGGATCAGGCGGCCCATGATGCGTTCGAGCGCGGCGAGGTCCTCCGCGTCGAGCCGCTCCACGAAGTGCGCCCGGACTCCGCGCAGGTGGGTGACCGCGGCGGTGCGCAGGCGCTCGTAGCCGGTGTCGGTGAGCCGGGCGGTGACCCCGCGGCCGTCGTCGGCGACCTTGGCCCTGGCGACGAGCCCGATCCGCTCCAGGCGGTCGACGAGCCGGGTCACCCCGGAACGCGAGAGCAGCACGGCGTCGGCCAGCTCGGTCATCCGCAGCCGGTGCTCGGGGGCCTCGGACAGCTGGACGAGCACGTCGTAGGCGGCCAGGGAGAGCTCCTGCTCGCTCTCCAGCTCGGCCTCGAGCCGTCGGGTGATGCCCGCGTGCGCGCGCAGGAAGCTGCGCCACGACGCGAGCTCGGCCGGGGTCGGGACCACGCGCCGGCGCACCGGGTGCTCGCGCGTCGGGGTGCCGGTCGTGTCGTCCATCGCAAGAATGCTAGAGACACCCGGACCACCTCGTCAGCGCGGAGGTGCCGCGTGACACCGCCGGTGACCCGGAGACCCCGGAACAGCCCACGTAGCATGGGGTGACGCGAGAGGAAAGAGGTCGTAGGAGCTCATGTCCGTCACCAGCAGCACCAGCACCGTCGTCGAGGCCGTGCGCGCCGCCCTCGGCACCGTCGAGGACCCGGAGATCCACAAGCCGATCACCGAGCTGGGGATGGTCAAGAGCGTCGACGTCTCCGCCGACGGCCTCGCCCACGTCGGGGTCTACCTGACCGTCGCGGGCTGCCCGATGCGGGAGACGATCACCTCCCGCGTCACCGAGGCCGTCTCGAAGGTCCCCGGCGTCGAGCAGGTCGAGGTCGAGCTCGACGTCATGAGCGACGAGCAGCGCACCCAGCTGCGTCGTTCGCTGCGCGGCGACGCCGACGAGCCCGTGATCCCCTTCGCCCAGCCCGGCTCGCTGACCCGCGTGTTCTGCGTGGCGTCCGGCAAGGGCGGCGTCGGCAAGTCCTCGGTCACCGTCAACCTGGCCGCGGCCATGGCACGGCGCGGGCTGAAGGTCGGCGTGGTCGACGCCGACATCTACGGCCACTCGGTCCCGCGCATGATCGGCGCCGCGGACCGGCCGACCAAGATCGAGAACATGATCATGCCGCCGCAGTCGCACGGCGTGAAGGTCATCTCGATCGGCATGTTCACCGACGGCAACACTCCCGTCGTCTGGCGCGGCCCGATGCTGCACCGCGCGCTGCAGCAGTTCCTGGCCGACGTGTTCTGGGGCGACCTGGACGTGCTGCTGCTCGACCTGCCCCCGGGCACCGGTGACGTCGCCATCTCGACCGCCCAGCTCGTGCCGAACGCCGAGCTGCTGGTCGTCACCACCCCGCAGCAGGCCGCCGCCGAGGTCGCCGAGCGGGCCGGGTCGATCTCCACCCAGACCCGCCAGCGCCTGGCCGGGGTCGTGGAGAACATGTCCTGGATGGAGATGCCCGACGGCTCGCGCAACGAGATCTTCGGCTCGGGCGGCGGGCAGACCGTCGCGGACTCGCTGAGCCGCACGGTCGGCACCACGGTGCCGCTGCTGGGTCAGATCCCGCTCGACGTCGCGCTGCGCGAGGGCGGCGACGCCGGCACCCCGATCGTGCTCGGGAAGCCGGAGTCGGCGGCGGCGCAGGCCCTCGACGCGATCGCGGAGAAGCTGACCGTGAAGGCCCGCGGCCTGGCCGGGATGAGCCTGAACATCTCGCCCGTCGGGCGCTGACCCGCACACCCTCCGACACCACGAGGCCCCGCACACCCGACCGGTGTGCGGGGCCTCGTCCGTCCCCCGGGGCGGGTCTCAGGACAGCGCGTCGTTCAGCGCCTTGGTCCAGAGCGCGAGGCCCTCGTCGACCTGCTCGGAGGTCACGACCAGCGCCGGGATCATCCGGACGACGTTGCCGTGGACACCGCAGGTCAGCAGCAGCAGACCCTGCGCGGCGGCCGCGGCGTGCACCGTCGCGGCGGTGGCGCCGTCGGGCTTGCCGTCGGCGTCGACGAACTCGATCCCGATCATGAGTCCGCGGCCGCGGACGTCGCCGATGGCGGCGATCCCCTGCGCGGCGTCCCGGACCCCGGCGAGGAGCTTCTCGCCCTGCACCCGGGCGTTCTCGACCAGCCCCTCGCCCTGCACGACCTCGAGGGTCGCGAGCGCGGCGGCGCAGGCGACGGCGTTCCCGCCGTAGGTGCCGCCCTGCGAGCCGGGCCACGCCTTCTCCATCAGGGCCTTGGGCGCGGCGATGGCCGAGAGCGGGAAGCCGGACGCGAGCCCCTTGGCCGTGACGATGATGTCCGGGACGAGTCCCTCGGCGTGCTGGTGCCCCCAGAACTTCCCGGTGCGGCCGTAGCCGGTCTGCACCTCGTCGGCGATCAGCAGGATGCCGTGCCGGTCGGCACGCTCGCGCAGCCCCTGCAGGAACGCGGGCGGGGTCGGGACGTAGCCGCCCTCGCCGAGTACCGGCTCGACGATGAACGCGGCGACGTCGGACGCCGGCGCGGTGCTCGCCAGCTGGCGATCGAGCTCGGACAGGGCGAACGCGACGGCCTGCTCCTCGGACCAGCCGTAGCGGTAGGCGTAGGGGAAGGGTGCGAACGCGACCCCACCCATCATCGGGCCGATCCCGGCCCGGATCTTCGCCCCGGAGGTGGTGAGCGCCGCGGCACCCATGGTGCGGCCGTGGAAGCCGCCGTCGAACGCGACGATCAGCTGCCGGCCGGTGGCCTGGCGGGCCAGCCGCACCGACGCCTCGACGGCCTCGGAACCGGAGTTGGTGAAGAACACCGAGTCGATGCCCTCGGGGAGCACCTCGCCCATCCGCTCGACCAGCGCCAGCAGTGGCTGGTGCATCACGGTCGTGTACTGCCCGTGGATCAGCGTGGCCACCTGCTCCTGCGCCGCCGCGACGACCCTCGGGTGGCAGTGCCCGGTGGAGGTGACGCCGATGCCGGCGGTGAAGTCGAGGTGGCGGCGCCCATCGGTGTCGTACAGGTAGACGCCCTCACCGCGGGCGGCCTGGACCGGGGTGGCCTGCTTGAGCAGCGGGGACAGCTGTGCCATGGGTTCGCAGCTCCTGGTGCGTCGAGGGTGGTGCGTCTCAGGTTGTCGAGTTGTCGACAATCCTAGGGAAACACGGGTGGGTGGGTCCGGGCAAGGGTCGACCGGGGCCGCCTCTGCTCTGCTCACCGATACGCATCAGGCACCCGGGGCGACCCGGCGCTGCGGTCCCGGACGGGCCCGCGTCGCGGGCGGACAGCCGTCGTCGGCGGCGTCGAGATGCAGCTCAGCGGGAGTTGTCGATCTCCACCGCCCGCTGGGCTGCATCTCGGCGCACGCGCGACACGGGTGGCCGGCCCGCCGTGACGCCACCCGGCGCCGGTGCAGGGCCGGTGCTGCGTATCGGTGAGCAGAGCAAAGGGACGAGCGAAGAACCCCCTCATCCCGGACGCAGCAAAGAGGAAAACCCTGGTCAGGCCAGCAGGGCGGCGATCACCAGCAGCACCGGGACGGCGACGACCGTCGAGGCCAGGGCCACGTCGCGGGCCAGCGGGACGGCGCGGTCGTACCGCACGGCGTAGCCGAAGACGTTCTGCGCGGTGGGCAGGGCGGCCAGCACCACCGCGGCGAGCAGCGCCGGGCCGGTCAGACCGAGCACCCCCGCGGCGAAGGCCCAGGCGATCACCGGGTGCGCCACGTTCTTGATCGCGACAGCGGTCCACACCGAGATCGCGGTCTCCCCCGTCCCGGGGCGGCGGGCGCCGTGCAGGGAGATGCCGAACGCGAGCAGCATGGCGGGCACTGCGAGGTCGGCGAGCAGCTCGATCGGGGCGGTCACCGGCTCCGGCAGGACGACGCCCGTCGCGGAGACGGTCAGCCCGGCGGCGGTGGCGATCGCGATCGGGTTGCGCAGCGGGGCGAACGCGACCCGGACCCACCCGGGCCGCTCGCCGCGGCCGTCGCCGGGCAGGACGTCCATCAGGGTCGTGAACAGCGGGGTCAGGATCGCGAGCTGGAACAGCAGCACGGGGGCGACGGCGGCGGAGTCGCCGAGCACGTAGGTCGCGATCGGGATGCCGAGGTTGCCCGCGTTGACGTAGCCGGACGCCATCGACCCGACGACGACCTCGCCGGCCGGGCGCCGACGGAGCAGCGCGAGCGGCACGAGGAGCAGGCAGGCCGCGGTGCTGGTGACCGCGGTGACGACCAGCCCCGAGGACAGCACGGCACCGACGTCGGAGTGGCTGAGGGTGGTGAACAGCAGCGCGGGCGTCGCGACGAAGAAGGCGGTGCGGGCGAGGACCTTCGAGCCCTGGTCACCGAGCAGGCGTCCGCGGCCGAGGACGTACCCGACGGTCACGACGACGCCGATGACCAGGAAACCCTCGAGAACGCCCACCACGTGCCGACATGTTACGTATGCGAACTAGTCCCCAGGTTGTCCGGCGGTGCGGTTCACAGGTGCGCTCAGGCCGCGCCGGGCATCGCGGCGAGGATGCGGCTGACGGCGTCGTCCATGTGCGCGGCGAGCCGGTCGAGCAGCAGCTCGGTGCGGCCGTCGCGCAGGGCGTCGCGCAGCAGTTCGTGCTCGGCGAGCAGCGCGCGGGCGGGCGGGGCGGTCTGCTGGAACGCGGCGAGACACATCCGGGTCTCGACGAGGAGCCCCTCGGTCATCCTGCGCAGCCGCGGGCTCCCCGAGGCGGCGACGAGCGCGGCGTGGAAGTCGTGGTCGGCGTCGGCGAGCGCGACGGCGTCACCCGCCTCGGCCGCGGCGGCCATCACCCCGAGCGGGATCTCCAGCGCGACGACGGCGGCGGCCCGGTCACCTTCCAGCACCTTCAGCGCCGCGGCCCGCTCGACGGCGGTGCGCGCCAGGTAGACGTCGCGGACGTCGTCGGGACCGAGCTCGCGCACGAACAGGCCGCGATGGCGTTCACTGCGCAGCAGCCCCTCGGCGACCAGCCGCTGCATCGCCTCCCGCAGCGGGCCGCGGCTCACCCCGAGCCGGTTCGCGAGGTCCACCTCGCCGAGCTGGGTGCCCGGCGCGAACGTGCCGCGCATGATCGCGGCACGGATCCGGTCGGCGACGATCTCCGCGGTGGAGCGCCGGCTCACCGGCTCGAGCTCCGAGACGTCCAGGCCCACGACTCACCCTCTCCGGAACAGTGTCCCCAGGCCGGGACGGTCGATGTCGGCCCCGGCCAGGCGCAGGCCCTGCCAGATGCTCACCTGGTTCGCGGTCAGCACCGGCCTGCCCACCCGCGCCTCCAGCGCGTCGAGCACGTCCACGGTGTGCAGCGCGGTGTCGGGCAGCAGCACCGCGTCGGCGCCGGGCGCGTCCGAGGCCACCGCGGCGGCGAAGTCCAGCACGGTCTCCGGCGGCAGCGTCCCGACCTCGGCGGCGGTGATGATGTCGCGGGCGGACAACGTGTGCACCGAGATGTCGTGGTGGGTCAGGAAATGCACGAAGGCGCCGGCGACGTCGGGCGGGTAGGTCGCCCCGACCGCCACCGAGCCGATCCCGAGCCGTCGACAGGCGTCGACGAAGGCGAACGACGTGCTCGACGTCGGCACACCCGACACCCGTTCCAGCGCCGCGACCTGCCGGGCGGCACCGTCGGGGCCGAAGATGAACGACCCCGAGGTGCAGGCCCAGACGACCGCGTCCAGCGGGCCCGCCTCCGCGGCGACCCGGCGTGCACCCTCGGCGAGGACCTCGTCGCCGCCGATGGCGAGCAGCGCGTCCTCGCGGTGGGCGTCGGTGGCCATCTCGGTGTGGACGAGGGCGAGCCGGCTGCCGTCGGCCAGCAGCTTCTCGGCGCGCGGGTAGTCGTCCTCGGCGGAGAAGCCCGGGTAGAGGAATCCGACCGTGCTCATGTTGTCGACAATCCTACAGAGACCGGGGTCACCGCAAGGGTCAGGACGCCCGCGAGTAGACGAGCCGCTCCCCCACGCTGCCTGCGCGCCACACGTCGTGACAGGCCGTCGCCATCGCGTCGAGACCGTCGACGATGGTGGCGAAGACGTTGCCCGGCACCCAGCCGACGTCGCCGTTGAGCAGCAGGTTGTTGCGCCCGTAGAAGATCGCGAGGTCGATCCCGCCCTCGGCGGCGTCGATGCCCTGATCGTCCTTGAACGCGCTGTCGAGCATCCCGCCGTGGAAGTCGAAGTAGCAGACGTCGCCCGGGATGGGGGTGACCGTCGGGTTCTCCTGCCCGATCCGCGGGCCGAACCGCGGGACGATCGTGTAGACCTCGTTGCGGGCGTACTTGGCGTGCTGCGCGTCGCCGCCCTGCGGGCCGTCCGCCAGCGCCTCCCAGACCGCCGCGGCGGTGCGGGGCGCCTCGGTCTCCAGCAGTGCCGCGGTACAGGCGACGCCCCGCTTCGCGAGCTCGATCCTGATCAGCTTCGTCATCCGATCCCCCTGTCCGATACGCGGATTGTTGACAATCGTAGGTGCGCTTCCTAGCGTGTCAACGCCGCCCGACCTCACTACCGACAGGATCTCCCGTTGCCGGTTTCCGCTGGTCAGGACCCGATCACCGTCGCCGTGCTGCACGGCGGGGAGACCCCGCCCGGCCTCGAGCGCCACGCCGGTGACGCACGTCTCCGCTTCGCCGCCGACACCGACGGGCTCGCCGCCGCGCTGCCCGGCAGCGACGTGCTGCTCACCTGGGACTTCACCTCCGACGCCGTCAAGGACGTCTGGGAGGCCACCGACACCTCCGCGCTGCGCTGGGTCCACACCGCCAGCGCCGGCGTCGACCGGGTCGCGTTCCCCGCCCTGCTCGCCTCGGGTGCGACGCTGACGAACTCCCGCGGGGTGTTCGACCGGCCGATCGCCGAGTTCGTGCTCGGCGCGGTGATCGCGTTCGCCAAGGACACCGCCCGCTCACTCGCCCTGCAGCGGGAGCGGACCTGGCGCCACCGGGAGACCGAGACCGTCGCCGGGAAGGTCGCGACGGTCGTCGGGAGCGGGCCGATCGGACGCGCCGTCGCCGACCTGCTGGGTGCGGTCGGGATGCAGGTGCGGCTGGTCGGCCGGCGCGCCGCGGACGGCGTGCACGCCTTCGACGAGCTACCCGGCCTGCTGCCCGACACCGACCACCTGGTGCTCGCCGCCCCGCTGACCGACGCGACCCGCGGGATGCTGCACTCCGGGACGATCGCCCTGTTGCCCGAGCGGGCCCGGGTCGTCAACGTGGGCCGGGGCGCGCTCGTCGTGCAGGACGACCTGACCGACGCGATCGCGACCGGACGGCTCGCCGGCGCGGCGCTGGACGTGTTCGAGGTCGAGCCGCTGCCCGCGACCTCGCCGCTGTGGGCGATGGAGCACGTGCTGCTCTCCCCGCACATGTCCGGCGACGTCGTCGGCTGGAAGGACATGCTCGTCGAGCTGTTCGCCGACAACCTCGCGCGCTTCCGGGACGGCCGGGAGCTGCGCAACGTGGTGGACCCCGAGCGCGGGTACGTGAGCTCATCCGCAGGAAAGGTGTGACTGCTGTGACGACTGCAGACCTCAGCGCGACCGAGCTGCTGGCGGGCTACCGCAGCGGCGAGATCTCGCCGGTGCAGGCCACCCGGGACGCGCTGGAGCGGATCGAGGCGCACGACGGCGCGGTGAACGCGTTCTGCCTGGTCGACCCCGACTCGGCGCTGTCGCAGGCGAAGGACTCCGAGGCGCGCTGGCAGGCCGGGGAGCCGGTCGGGCCGCTCGACGGCGTCCCCACCTCGATCAAGGACATGCTCCTGACGATCGGCTGGCCGACCCGCCGCGGCTCGACGACGACGTCGCCGGACGGGCCGTTCGAGGTCGACGGCCCGCCGGTGGCCAGGGTCCGCGCCGCGGGAGCGGTGCTGATCGGGAAGAACACCACCCCGGAGCTGGCGTGGAAGGGCGTGACCGACTCACCGCTGACCGGCGTCACCACCAACCCGTGGGACCCGACGAGGACCGCCGGCGGCTCGTCCGGCGGCTCGGCGTCGGCCGTCGGTCTGGGGATGGGACCGCTGTCGCTGGGCACCGACGCGGGCGGCTCGGTCCGGATCCCGGCCGCGTTCACCGGGACCGTCGCGCACAAGCCCACCTACGGCCGCATCGCGCACTACCCGGGCTCGGCGTTCGGGACCCTGGCCCACGTCGGCCCGATGACCCGCACCGTCGAGGACGCCGCGCTGCTGTACGACGTCGTCGCCCAGCCCGACACCCGGGACCCGTGGGTGTTCGACGTGCCCCGTGAGTCGGCCGTCGAGCGGCTCGCCGGCGGCGCGGCAGGTCTGCGGATCGCGTTCTCCCCCACTCTCGGGTTCGTCGACGTCGACCCGGAGGTCGCGGCGCTCGTCGCCGAGGCGGTCGCGGTGTTCGCCCGTGAGCTCGGTGCGACCGTCGAGAACGCCGACCCCGGTTTCGCCGACCCGATCGAGCCGTTCCACACCCTCTGGTTCGCCGCCGCCGCGAAGTCCCTGGAGCCCATCGGCGCCGAGGCCAGGAAGGCCATGGACCCGGCGCTGGTGGAGATCGCCGAGCAGGGAGCCCGGGTCTCGGCGCTGGACTACCTGGGTGCGATGGCCGTGCGCAACGAGCTGGGGACGCTGATGGGCGCCTTCCACTCCGAGTACGACCTGCTGCTCACCCCGACCCTGCCGATCACCGCGTTCGAGGGCGGCCGGGAGGTCCCCGAAGGCTGGCACGACCCGCGCTGGACGTCGTGGACGCCGTTCACCTACCCGTTCAACATGACCCAGCAGCCCGCGACCTCGGTGCCGTGCGGCTTCACCTCCGCCGGTCTGCCGGTGGGTCTGCAGGTCGTCGGACCGCGGCACGCCGACGCCACGGTGCTGGCCGCCGCGCACGCCTACCAGCGCGCGACCACGCACCACCTGCGCCGGCCGCCGTTGCTGGGCTGAACCGGGGTCAGGTCGCGTCCGGGTCCACCGGGGGGCGCTCGTCGGCGGCCAGCGGCGGCTGCGGCGGACGGACCGGGGCCGGGGTGCTCGCCGCTGCCCCGCCCAGGGCGGCGGCCCCGGCAGCGCCGGCACCCGGGCCCGGGGCGAACCCGTTGGGCTTGACCGGCGGGGTGGCGGCGTCGTCGGAGAACAGGCTCCGGGTGATCGCGGTCCGCGGGTTGAGCGAGCGCAGGCTGCGCAGGTCGTTGAGCGGCTGCTGGATCTGGTCGAACTCCGGGCCCAGCTCCTTCTTCAGATGGTTCTGGGCGCCGCTCGCGAACTCCTTGACCTGGCGGACCGCGCGACCGACCCAGGCCGCCGCCTCGGGCAGCCGTTCCGGGCCCAGGATGAAGAGCCCCGCCACGACCAGGACGAGGATCTCCGGCATGCCGATGTTCTCGAACACAACGCCAGCGTACGGGTACTAGCGCTGCCCGAGCGTCACGGTCACGGTGAGCGGTCGTCCCTGACGGACGAGGCGGACCGGGACCTGCTCGCCGGGTGAGTGCTCGCGGACGGCGACGACGAGCTCGTCGGCACTGGCGATGGGGCGCCCGGCGACGTCGACGACGACATCGCCGTCGGCGATCCCGGCCGCGGCCGCCGGTCCCCCGGCGACGACGTTCTGCACCTGGGCGCCGTCGGTGGCGCCGTCGGTGACCGAGCGGGAGTTGACACCGAGGTCGGCGTGCGCGACACGGCCGGTGCGGATGAGCTCCTCGGCGATGGCGCGGGCGTCGTCGATCGGAATGGCGAAGCCGAGGCCGATCGAGCCGCCCTGCCCGCCGGACTGGGCGCTGTCCGCGCTGCGGATCGCCGTGTTGATGCCGACGACGGCGCCGGTCGCGTCCACCAGCGGGCCGCCGGAGTTGCCGGGGTTGATCGCGGCGTCGGTCTGCACCGCGTCGATCACCGCGTCGCCCGCGCTGCCCTCCGGGTCGAGCCGCACCGGGCGGTCGACGGCCGACACGATCCCGGTCGTCACCGTGCCGGCCAGTCCGAACGGCGACCCGATCGCGATCACCGCGTCGCCGACGGCGAGCTCGCCGGAGCGGCCGATCGCGGCGACCGTCGGGTTCGCGACGGGTACCTTGACCACCGCGAGGTCGGTCATCGGGTCCGCCCCGACCACGGTGGCCGGGACCCGGGACCCGTCGGAGAACAGGGCCTCGATGGTGCCCTGGCCCGGCCCGGTGGCGGGCGCGACGACGTGGTCGTTGGTGAGTACGTAGCCCGCGGGGTCGATCACGACGCCGGAGCCGTTGCCCGCCTGGTTGCCGACGGTCACCTCCAGCGAGACGACCGCGGGCAGCACCCGCGAGGCGACCTCCGACACCGAGCCGGGCGGTCGTTCACGGGCCGGCTCGGTCGCGCTCAGCACCGCTCCGGTGCTGGTCAGGGCACCCGCCGCGGTCGCAGTCCAGTACCCGACCAGTCCGCCCGCCGCGCCGACGAGTAGGGCCAGGACGCCGAGCAGAGCCAGCGCGCGCGGCTGCACCCGCTTGCCGAACAGGACCTCGCGGACGCTGAGGCGGGGACCGTCGGGCCGGGGGGCCTCCGCGGGGTCGTCGCCGTCGCCGGGGGGCGGCGCGGCGACGACCGGCGTGCCCGGGTCGCGCCACGGGTCGCCGGCCGAGCCGCCGGGCCAGAACGGGTCCTGCTCGGCGCTCTGCTCACCCCCGCGCAGCGCGTCGCCCGACGCACCGGGCGGGCGTTGGAGGCCGCCGGCGGGCTCGTCGTCCGGTGTGCGGTCCGGCCGGCCGAACGCGCGGGCGACGGCGGCGGTCGGCGGGGGCGCGCTCGGCAGCGACCCGTTGGACCCGAGGTGCGACGACGGCGGCGCGAACGAGCTGTCGACGCCGTCCGGGCGGCCGAACGCCGCCCGTTCGCCGGGGTCGGTCGCGGGACGGTCCAGCGGGCGGGGGCGCAGCCGCGGCGGGGCGGAGCCGGGCGCGTCCGGGTCGGCCGCGCCGTCCGGGCGTGCGCCGCGGTCGTCGCTCACCGGGTCACCCCGGAGCCCGGGGAGACTGCTCCCGACGATCGATCAGCCGGCACGGCGTCCACCCAGTACACCCGGACAGCCTGCCCGGCGGGCGGTGAAGTCGGTGTATCGGTGACGGGTCAGGGCGTCGGGGAGATGCCGGCGTCGCCGGTCGGGGTGGCCGAGGTCGTCGGCGACAGCGACGCGCCGGTCGAGCCCGCCGTGGTGCTGACCGCCGGGACGGCCGTCCGCCGCGACGAGGCGGGCACCGGGGTGGCCGCGAACCGGGCGACGGCCGCGGCACCCGGGCCGGGCACGGTCGGCGCGGTCGGGGTGCCGGTCGTGGTGGGGGGAAGACCGAGCGCGAGTGCGCCGAGCGCCAGCCCGGACACGGCGGCTCCGGTGCCCAGCCGTACGCGTCGCGATCGGCTGGTGCGACGGCCGTGGTCGCCCTCGACCGGTGCCGGGCGCAGCACGGACACGAGCTGGCCGTCCGGGGTGAGCGACAGGCCCGCCGGCGGCGGGGGCAGCTCGGTGTCCTGCGGGATGGCGCGCAGCGCCGACATCAGCGACGGCGGGAGCGTGGGGGCGTCGGCCGCTCGCAGCGCGGTGCGGGCCCGCCGCTGCTCGGCGACCTCCACCGCGCAGTCGGGGCAGCGTTCGAGGTGGCGGGCGGCACGGTCGTGCGGACCGGCGGCCAACTCGTCGTCCACGAAGGCGACGACCGCCTCGAGCGTCAGATGAGTCTCCCCCCAGTCCGGGGGGACGACCTGGAAACGCCGTCGCTCGGTCACGGCACCAACTCTGCCACCGGACCACGGTCGGATGCCACCGGCTGCTCCTCCGCAGCCGCCGCACGGTGCCGCTCCAGCGACGCCCGCAGCGCGGTCCGGCCCCGGTGGATGCGGCTGCGGACGGTGCCGAGCTTCACCCCGAGGGTCGCGCCGATCTCCTCGTAGGACAGGCCCTCGACATCGCACAGGACGACGGCGACCCGGAAGTCCGGGGGCAGCTCGTCCAGCGCGGCCTGCAGGTGCGGGTCGAGGTGGTTGATCGCGAAGACGGTCTCGGGCTCGGGGCCACCGCCGGGCAGGCGGTCGGTGTCCTCGGGCAGGCCCTCCATCCGCAGCCGGGCGCGGCGGCGGACCATGTCGAGGAACAGGTTCGTGGTGATGCGGTGCAGCCAGCCCTCGAAGGTGCCCGGCTTGTAGGACGCCAAGGACCGGAACACCCGGATGAACGTCTCCTGGGTGAGGTCCTCGGCGTCGTGCTGGTTGCCGGACAGGCGGTAGGCGAGGCGGTAGACGCGGTCGGCGTGCTCCCGGACGACCTCGTCCCAGGTGGGCGGGGTCCAGTCGGCACCCTCACCGGGGCGGGTACCGGCGGCGGCGTCCCGGAACGGGGCGTCGTCGGTTGCGCGAGGGGCGGACATCGGGGCGGGGCACCTCCGTGAGTCGCGACCGTGTCGTGGAGTCGATCGGCCGCGAAGCTTCGTTCGTTGCAGCACAGACTGCCCGCCACCCATGAGGAGGATGTGAAACCCGTCTGAGAGAAGTCTGTGAAATCGTCCGGCGATAATCTTGTTCCATGAGCACACCCGCGGGGGCGGCCGCGTACGCCGATGGCTACCTCGCCGAGGACGACGCGTGCGGCGAGGCCCGCGCACTGGGCACGGCGGCGGGCGCGCACCCCATCTCCGCGGCGGGCGGGGCGGCACTGTCGGTGCTGGCCGCGACGATCTCCGCGCGGGCCGTGGTGGAGATCGGGACCGGGGCCGGGGTGAGCGGGCTCTACCTGCTGCGCGGCATGGCCGATGACGGGACCCTGACCACCATCGACGTCGACCCGGAGCTGCAACGATCCGCCCGGTGGACCTTCCTCGCCGCCGGGTACGGGCCGGGGCGGGCCCGGCTGATCAACGG
Source organism: Pseudonocardia sp. EV170527-09 (assembly GCF_008369905.1). Lineage (NCBI taxonomy): Bacteria > Bacillati > Actinomycetota > Actinomycetes > Pseudonocardiales > Pseudonocardiaceae > Pseudonocardia > Pseudonocardia sp. EV170527-09. The sequence continues at coordinate 58,666 of NZ_VRMC01000019.1, read as the reverse complement.
GATGGCGCTGGAGGTGCTGCCGCGGCTGACCGACGGCGGCTACGACCTCGTCGTCGCCGACGCCGTCCCGGCCGAGTACCCCGGCTACCTGGCCGAGGCGATCCGGCTGCTGCGCCCCGGCGGGGTGCTCGTGCTGGAGGGGGTGCTCGACGGCGGCCGGGTCGCCGAGCCCGGTGCCGAGCACGGTCCGGACACGGCCGCGCTGCGCGAGACCGCCGCCCTGGTCCGCGACGACGAGCGCCTGCTGTCGGCGCTGCTGCCGGTCGCGGACGGGATGCTCTGCGCGGTCCGCAGGTGAGCGGAGCGAACGCGGCATCGACACCGCAGGTAGCCCGCCTCAGTGGGCCGTGACGCCCTTGCCCAGGACGACGACGCCGCCGTTGGAGACCGTGTAGCGGCTGCGGTCCAGGTTCAGGTCGACCCCGATCAGGGCACCGTCGGGGACGACGACGTTCTTGTCGAGGATCGCCCGCCGCACCACCGCGCCCCGGCCGATCCGGGCACCCGGCAGCACGACCGAGTCCGAGACCTCCGCGCCGCCCGACACCGACACGTTCGGGCTGATCACCGACCGGCGCACGATCGCCCCGGAGATGATCGTGCCCGCGCCGACGATCGAGTCCTGCGCGATGCCGCCCTCGACGAACTTCGCCGGCGGCAGTGCGGGCACCGCGGTGCGGATCGGCCAGCGCTGGTTGTAGAGGTTGAAGATCGGGTGCACCGAGACGAGATCGGTGTGCGCGTCGTAGTAGGCGTCGATGGTCCCGACGTCACGCCAGTAGCCGGCGTCCCGTTCGGTGGCACCGGGCACGACGTTGTCGGCGAAGTCGTAGACGTGCGCGTCACCCTTGGCGACCAGCGCCGGGATGATGTCCCCGCCCATGTCGTGGTCGGAGTCGGCGTTCGCCGCGTCGGCCTTCAGCGCGTCGAGCAGGGCCTCGGTGGTGAACACGTAGTTGCCCATCGAGGCGAACGTGACGTCCGGGTCGTCGGGCACGTGCGGCGGGTCGGACGGCTTCTCGAGGAACTCGGTGATGCGACCGGACTCGTCGGAGGCGATGCAGCCGAAGGCCTTCGCCTCGGCCCGCGGCACCCGGATCCCCGCGACGGTGACGCCCGCGCCGGACTCGGCGTGCTGGGCGATCATCTGCGCCGGATCCATCCGGTAGACGTGGTCGGCGCCGAACACGGCGATGTACTCGGGCTGGTCGTCGTAGACCAGGTTGAGGCTCTGGAAGATCGCGTCCGCCGAGCCGGTGTACCACCGCCGGCCGAGCCGCTGCTGGGCCGGGACGGTGGTGATGTACTGGTCCAGCACCGACGACAACCGCCAGGTCGTCGAGATGTGCCGGTCCAGCGAGTGCGACTTGTACTGGGTCAGCACGCACAGCCGGTCCATCCCGCAGTTCACGAGGTTGGACAGCACGAAGTCGATGAGCCGGTAGTTGCCACCGAACGGCACCGCCGGTTTGGCGCGGTCCGCAGTGAGCGGCCAGAGCCGCTTCCCCTCACCGCCCGCGAGCACGATGCCGAGAACCCTGCCGGGAAGACGTCCGGGCGCGGTCGGTCGCATGGCGTGAACACTAGTGGCCGCTCGGTGGTGGGGCCATACGTCCGAACGCGCCGTGTGCGCCGTCCGAGCCGTGCGCGACCCCGGACACGACCGGACCGGATCGGGCGCACGAACTCCTCGCGCGGCGTCCGGGCGCCCCGGTAGCGTCCCGGCCCGTGCGCGTCGGCCTTCTCACCCGTGAATACCCGCCCGCCGTCTACGGCGGTGCCGGAGTCCACGTGGGACATCTCGTCCCCGCCCTGCGGGAGCTCGTCGACGTCGACGTGCACTGCTTCGCCGAGCCGGGCAGCGACGCCCCGGCCGACGCCCGCGCACACTCCGCACCGCCGCTGCCGGACGGGGCGAACGCCGCGCTCACCACGCTCGGCGTGGACCTGTCGATGGCCGCCGAGCTGGAGCGCTGCGACGTACTGCACTCCCACACCTGGTACGCCAACATGGCCGGCCACATCGGCGGCCTGCTGCACGGTCGCCCGCACGTGGTCACGGCGCACTCGCTGGAGCCGCTGCGGCCGTGGAAGGCCGAGCAGCTCGGCGGCGGGTACCGGCTGTCGTCGTGGGTGGAGCGGACCGCCTACGAGGCGGCGGACGCCGTCATCGCGGTCTCGCACGGCATGCGCCGCGACGTGCTGAACGCCTATCCGGCGATCGACCCGGAGCTGGTGCACGTGGTGCACAACGGCATCGACACGCAGTTCTACGCGCCCGATCCGGCGCGCGACGCACTGCTCGCGCACGGCGTCGACCCGGACCGGCCGCTGGTGGTGTTCGTCGGGCGGATCACCCGGCAGAAGGGCCTCGGGCACCTGGTCGCGGCGGCGCACCGGTTCGACCCGTCGGCGCAGGTCGTGCTGTGCGCGGGCGCCCCGGACACCCAGGAGATCGCGGCCGAGACCGAGCGGGCGGTGGCGGAGCTGTCCGCCTCGCGCGACGGCGTCGTGTGGATCCAGCGGATGCTCGCCACCGCCGAAGTCCGCCAGCTGTTGTCGGCGGCGACGGTGTTCGTGTGTCCCTCGGTCTACGAGCCGCTGGGCATCGTGAACCTGGAGGCGATGGCCTGCGGCACGGCCGTGGTCGCCTCCGACGTCGGCGGGATCCCGGAGGTCGTCGACGACGGCGTGACCGGCCTGCTCGCGCACTACGACCCGGCCGACACCGCCGCGTTCGAGGCGGCGCTGGCCGACGGGGTCAACGCGCTGGTCGCGGACCCGCAGCGGGCCGCGACGATGGGCGAGCGGGGCCGGGAGCGCGCGGTCGCCGAGTTCGCCTGGGCCGAGATGGCCCGGCGGACGCTGGAGATCTACGAGTCGGTGGCCTGAGGCCCGTCGCCGGGGCCCCCGGAGACGACGACGGCGGGGCCGGTCCCCCGGCCCCGCCGCGTCGTGTCCGTGTCGTCCACCGTCAGCCGACGGTCGACTTCAGCGCCTCACTGAGGTCGGTGGCCTCGTCCGGGGTCATCTCGACGACGAGACGCCCGCCACCCTCGAGCGGGACGCGCATGACGATGCCCCGGCCCTCCTTGGTGACTTCCATGGGCCCGTCGCCGGTGCGGGGCTTCATCGCGGCCATTCGTCCGTCCTCCGTCAACATCCACAACTGTCGTTTCCCCGGGTGCGCGCTCGGGGCACGCGCCGACCCGTGAGACCACATTGTCCCTCATCACCGGCGTCGAGGTGCAACCGAGGCGATCACGGCTCGGGAGCGATACCCGCGGCGTTCACGCAGCGCAACGGCCCGGCGACCCTACGACGACCCCGGTCCGGTACCCCGCGGGCCCTCCGGGACGGCCCCGGCCCGCCAGCAGTACGCGACGTGGTCGTCGACCAGACCGGTCGCCTGCATGAGTGCGTAACAGGTGGTGGGCCCGACGAACCGGAAGCCGCGCTTCTTCAGTGCCTTCGACAGCGCCGTGGACTCCCGGGTGGACCCGGGGACCTCCGACAGCGTCGCCGGACGCGGGTGCGCGGCCGGGTCCGGCGCGTAGGACGCGAGGAACGCGCCGAGGTCGGCCAGGTCGAGCACGGCGCGTGCGTTCGACACGGTGGCCTCGATCTTCTGCCTGTTGCGCACGATCCGGGCGTCGCCGAGCAGGCGGGCCACGTCGTCGTCGCCGAAGCGGGCGACGGTCTCCGGGTCGAAGCCGGCGAAGACCTCCCGGAAGGCGGGGCGCTTGCGCAGCACGACGATCCAGGACAGGCCGGACTGGAAGCCCTCCAGGGTGAGGCGCTCGAACCACGCCGCGGTGCCGTGGACGGGCCGGCCCCACTCGTCGTCGTGGTAGGCGACGTAGTCGGGAGCGGAGAGCGCCCAGTCGCAGCGGCCGCGGTCGTCAGGGGGCGTGATCGCCGGCGTCGTCATCGGGTCACCGGCCCGCCCGGTAGCGGTCCTCGGTCGCCTCGGCCATCCGTCGCAGCGAGTGCGCGACGCCAGCCCGGAACGCGGGACGCACCAGCGGCCAGCCGAACTGGCCGAGCGCTCCCAGCGGCAGGTCGAGCAGCTCGGTCCACAGGAACCGCGACCGGGCCGGACCGAGCTCGACGACGACGAACACGCCGTCGCCGCGGATCACGGTGCCGGTGTGGGTCACGACGATCCGCCGCTCCCCCGTCGTCCCCGCAGGCGGTTCGGTCCACTCGGTGACCCGCATCGTGTCGGCGACGCCGAGCGGCCCGACCCCGGTGACCGCGCGCAGCTCGGTGCCGACCGAGCGGCCGTCGCCCGCGGTGATCCCGACGGTGGTGCCGAGCATCCAGTCCGACTGGCCCTCGAGGTCGGACACGACCTCCCACAGGACGTCGGCGGGCACGTTGACGTCGACCGGGACGGTCAGCTCCACCCGGCCGCCGCCGGCCGGGCGCACACCCGGGGTCCGGTCGCCGACCCCACCGTCGCCGCTCCCGCCTGCGGTCCCGCGGTCACCACTGCTGTCGTTGCCCGTCACCGGGGTCCTCCTCGGCGCGCATCCGCGCGATCGTCGCCTCCAACCGGGCCACCCGGTCGGCGAGCTCGTGCCGGTCGGACCGGACCCGGTCCAGCTCGCCGGCCAGCCGGTCGAGCACCCAGTCCACTTCGGCCATCCGATATCCGCGCAGCACCTGCTGGAAACGCAGGTCACGGACGTCGGCGCCGGACACCTCGCGGGCGGGCAGCCGGGTGGGCGTCGCGTCCGGGGCGAACGGGGCGAGTTCCTCCCCACGGCCGAAGACCGCGGCCGCCAACACGAAGACCAGCGCGGCGACGCCGGCCAGGACGATCACGTACGCGAGGGCGGTCCCCATGCCGCCATCACATCACGCCGGTCCGACGACGGGTCTCACCCCACGCGGGCGGCGGGCGCGACCACCGGCTCGGCGGACCCTCCGTCGCGCACCCGCCCTGGTGGGGGCCGGTCCACCTGACGCAACGGACGGGTCTCGGCGCGCCATCCCGTCTCCACGGCGTGGCCGGGACGGGCGTCGTCGGAGCAGACGTCGTCGGGGAGGAACGCGGTCAGGCCGGCACCGGAGTCGTCGACCCCACACCGGGCCAGGGCCGTGGCGAGGACCTCCCGGGAGGTGCGGCCGAGCTCGTGCAGCGGGCGGTTGCGGTGCCGGCGCACGCCCAGGTCGGCCTGTGCGATGGCCGCGGTCCCGCCGACGACGGTGTCGGCGTCGGTGTCGAGCAGCAGGCCGATGTCGACGCCGTAGCCGGTCGCGAACGGGAGCCGGTCGAGCAGCTCCCGGGTCGCGGCGTACTCACCGCCGATGGGCTGGCGGACGTGCCGCAGCCCGGGCCGGAGCGCGGCGAGCAGGGGGCGGGCGAGCAGCTCGGTGACGCGGCCGCCCTCGTGCCCACCCGCGTCGTCGCTGCCGCCCGAGCAGCCGGGGCCTACGGAGCCGCCGGGGCCGGTCAGCGGGCGCCGGTGGTAGCCCTTGACCAACGCTGTCCCGGGCCGGGTGAGCAGCGGGGCGAGGAGCCGTTCGACGAGCTCGGGGTGCGGGTCGACGAGGTCGGCGTCGACGAAACAGACCATGTCGGCGGGGCGTGGCCCGTTCCCCAGCGCGACCACGGCGCGCCACATCGCCTCGCCCTTGCCCGGCAGCACCGGGACACCGGGCACCGCCCGTTCCCGGCCGAGCACCCGCGCCCCGGCCGCGGCGGCGCGCTCCGCGGTGCGGTCGGTGCTGCCGGAGTCGAGGACGACGAGGTCGTCGACCAGCGGGAGGTCGCCCTCGCACAGCCGGGTCAGCCCCGCGACGAGCGGACCGACCGTCGCCTCCTCGTCCAGGGCGGGCAGGACGACGGCGACGCGACGGCCGTCCTTGCGGGCGGCGAGCCGGGCGGCGAGGGTCACGGGCTCAGACGAGCGGACGGGCGCACTCGTCGAGCGCCACGCCGGCCAGCCCCGCGGGGTCGGCCGGGGCGGCGTCGTCACCGCGGACCTGCCGCAGCCGCTCGATCGGGGCCCGCGAGGCGAACCCGCGGTCGACGAGCCCGGCGACCCACTCGACGAGGCCGTCCCAGTGGCCGTCGGGGTCGAGCAGCACGACCGGTTTGCCGTGCAGGCCGAGCGTCCCGGCCGTCCAGACCTCGAACAGCTCCTCGCAGGTCCCGATGCCGCCGGGGAGTGCGAGGAACGCGTCGGCGCGGTCCTCCATCTGCTGCTTGCGTTCGCGCATGCTCTCGACGACGAGCAGCTCGTCGCTGTCGTGGTCGGCCCACTCCCGCTCGACCATGGACCGCGGGATGACCCCGACGGTGCGACCGCCCGCGTCCCGGGCGCCGGCCGCGACCGCCCCCATCATCGACTTGCGGCCCCCACCGGAGACGAGCGTCCAGCCGCGGGCGGCGACGGCGCGGCCGACCTCGCGGGCGAGGTCGAGGTAGTGCGGGGCGACGCCGTCGGAGCTGGCGCAGTAGACGCAGACGGCGAACCCGGGCTCCGGACCGGCCATCAGTGCGTCTCCTCCCAGGCGTGGTAGGCCTCGTTGACCACGTCGACGGCGTCGTCGATGTCGTCGGTGACGTGCAGCAGGTCCAGGTCCTTCTCGCTGATCTTGCCGTCCACGAGGACGGTCCGGGCGATCCAGTCGTAGAGCCCGCCCCAGTAGTCGCTGCCGAGCAGGACGACCGGGAACTTGGTGACCTTCTTGGTCTGGACGAGGACGAGCGCCTCGAACAGCTCGTCGAGCGTGCCGAACCCGCCGGGCAGACAGACGAACGCCTGCGAGTACTTGACGAACATCGTCTTGCGGGCGAAGAAGTAGCGGAAGTTGATCCCGAGGTCGACCCACGGGTTCAGGCCCTGCTCGAACGGCAGCTCGATGCCGAGCCCGACCGAGAGCCCGCCCGCCTCGGAGGCGCCGCGGTTCGCGGCCTCCATCGCGCCCGGACCGCCGCCGGTGATCACGGCGAACCCGGCTCCGGCGAGCCGCGCCCCGAGCTCGCGACCCAGCTCGTACTCCGGTGAGTCGACCCGTGTGCGGGCCGAGCCGAACACGGTCGCCGCGCGCGGGAGCTCGGCGAGCATCCCGAACCCCTCGACGAACTCGGCCTGGATCCGCAGCACCCGCCACGGGTCGGTGTGCACCCAGTCCGCCGGGCCGCGCGAGTCGAGCAGCCGCTGGTCGGTGGTGGTCGGCTCGATGCTGCGTTCGCCGCGCAGCACCACCGGGCCTCGCTGCTTCTCGGGCTGCTTCTCGTGCAGCGTCCGGGGATCGGCGTTCTCGTCGGCCATGGTGATCACGGTATTCGGGCCGCGACGACCGGGCCGCGCCGGTGGGGTCGTGGGCGGCGTCGGCCGCCCGACGAGGTGTCCGCAGCAGTGCCGGCAGCGGTATCAGCACAGCCTCGGCGCGGTGTCACCCGGTGCGAGCCCGTCCGGTGCAGGCCGTCCGGCGGGCTTCGGTCAGACAGTCTCCGGCCAGAGGGGCTCCGGCCAGACGAGCTGCGATCAGACGAGCTCCGATCAGGCAGGCTCCGATCAGGCGGAGTCGCCCGCGAGATAGCGGCGCAGCACCGCGGTGCAGGCGGTGATCGCGTCCTCGGCGACGTGCTCCTCGCGGGTGTGGGCGAGGTTCGGGTCGCCGGGCCCGTAGTTGACCGCCGGGATGCCCAGCGCGGCGAAGCGCGAGACGTCGGTCCAGCCGTACTTCGCCCGCGGCACCGCCCCGGTCGCGGCGACGAACTCCGCGGCCGCCGGTGAGGACAGACCCGGCAGCGCACCCGGCGAGAGGTCGGTCACCACGAGCGGGAACCCGTCGAACACCTCCCGGACGTGCGCGACGGCCTGCTCGGCCGACCGGTCCGGGGCGAACCGGAAGTTCACCGTGACGACGCACTCGTCGGGGACGACATTGCCCGCGACCCCGCCGCCGATCCGCACCGCCTGCAGCCCCTCGCGGTACTCGCAGCCGTCGATGTCCACCCACCGCGGCCGGTAGGCCGCCAGCCGCGACAGGATCTCCGCGGCCCGGTGGATCGCGTTGTCCCCCAGCCACGAGCGCGCCGAGTGCGAGCGCCGCCCCGCGGTCCGCAGCTCGACGCGCAGGGTGCCCTGGCAGCCGGCCTCGAGCGCGCCGTCGGTGGGCTCGCCGAGGATCGCGAGGTCGGCGTCGAGCCAGTCCCGGTGCTCGCGCTCGATGCGGCCGAGCCCGTTGCGCTCCGCCTCGATCTCCTCGCAGTCGTAGAAGATCAGGGTGAGGTCGTGCCGCGGCGCGGCCAGCGTGGCCGCGAGGTGCGCGAACACCGCGTCGCCGGACTTCATGTCCGAGGTGCCGCAGCCGTGCACGATCCCGTCGGCACGGCGCGACGGCACGTTGTCCGCGATCGGCACCGTGTCGATGTGCCCGGCCAGCAGCACGCGGTGCGGACGCCCCAGGTTCGTGCGCGCGACCACCGCGTCACCGGAGCGCAGCACCTCCAGGTGCGGCGCCTGGGACCGCAGCGCGGCCTCGAGCGCGTCGGCGAGCCGCCGCTCGTCCCCGGACACACTGGCGATGTCGACCATCGCAGCGGTCAGGGTCACCGGGTCGGACGTGAGGTCCAGCGCGGGCAGCGTCGTCGTCACCGGCCCGACGCTACCGACCCACCAGGACGGCCCTCCACCAGGACAGCCCTCACTCACGACCCGCCCGCACCCGGGAGCCTCGGACCGGTCCCGTGCGTCCCCGGGTCGGTGCCCCGGCCCGCCGCTGCGCCACCGGGGAGGGCTCCTCGGCCGTCGCTTTGCTCTGCTCACCGATACGCAGCACGGGCCCACGAGCGCCTCGCACGCCCCTGCCATCGCCGGGCACGACCGGGGTGCGAACGGTCTCCGGCCGCCTCCAGGGCCCGTCCCCGGTGGCGCCCGCTGCGTATCGGTGAGCAGAGCAAAGCGACGTGCGGACGACCACTGCCAGGACGGCCGCCCGGGCCCGCGGGCGCTGCGTCGCCCGTTGCCGGAAACGCTGACGGGCGGTTGTCCACAAGCGGGCGAGTTGTCCACAGGTTCGCAGGTCACCGGTGCATCCCGGGCTCGTGGGCGCAGGGTCGGTGCATGGACATCATCGAGGGCGACCGGTTGCCCGAGGAGCCGCCGCCGGCGCCGGTCGACGTCGTCGTCCCGGATCTGTCCGGGCTCGTCCGGCGGGTGCGGCGCAGCGCGGACCTGTCACAGCGGGAGCTCGCGGAGCGCACGGGGCTGGCGCCGTCGACCATCGCGCGGATCGAGAGCCGGTCGCTCGCGCCGGCGCTGGAGACACTGGCGGCGATCCTGGCCGTCGCGGGGCTGCGGATGATCGTCGTGGACGCGGAGAACCGGCGGGTACCGCCGATGGAGGACCCGCCGGGTGACCTGCGTGACGGGGCGGGCCGCCGGTTCCCGTCACATCTGGACGTGATCCTCGATCCGCTGCCCGGTGAGTGGTGGGGCGACCGGTACGGCTGCGCGCGCCCGCCGGAGACGTTTCACCGGGATCGGTCGCTGCGCGACGCGATGCGGCGGCGCAGCGTCTGGGAGGTGCGGGTCGCGCAGTTCCGCACCGCGCCGCCACCGCCGACGGTCGAGCACTGGATGGTGCTGCAGGCCCGGTGCCGGGCGTGCGGGCGACTCCCGGACCCACCACCGCCGCCGTTCGCGCCGGCAGCGGTGCTCCGCTACCTGCAGGCCGCCGCGGTGCTGCTCGCGGTGCGGGCGGCCGATCATGCCGACGTGTCCCGGCGCACCCACCGCGGCGTGCCGTGGGCGACGGCGGGACGGTAGGTTCGGGGCCCGTGAGCACCGAGTACCGCCGCGAAGGCGCTTCCGGAACCGGCCTGGCCACGGTCACGACCGACGGCACCGTCCTCGACGTCTGGTACCCGGCTCCGGTGCTGGGCGGGGACGCGTCCGACGACGGTGCCGAGCTGCAGCCCCTCGTCGGGACCGACGAGCTGCGTGGGGTCCGCACCGAGGTCGTGCGCACCGAGATCGGCTCGCTCGCCGACGCACCGGCCGATGCCGCCGACGTCTACCTGCGGCTGCACCTGCTCAGCCACCGCCTCGTCCAGCCCCACCAGGTGAACCTCGAAGGCCAGTTCGGGCTGCTCGCCAACGTCGTCTGGACCAACCACGGCCCGTGCCCGGTCCCCGGGTTCGAGCTCACCCGGGCGAAGCTGCGCGGGCGCGGACCGGTGACCGTCACCCACGTCGACAAGTTCCCGCGGATGGTCGACTACGTGATCCCCGCCGGCGTGCGGATCGGTGACGCCGACCGCGTCCGGCTCGGCGCGCACCTGGCCGAGGGCACGACCGTCATGCACGAGGGCTTCGTCAACTTCAACGCCGGCACCCTCGGCGCGTCGATGGTCGAGGGCCGGATCTCGGCCGGTGTCGTCGTCGGCGACGGCTCGGACGTCGGCGGCGGTGCCTCGATCATGGGGACGCTGTCCGGCGGTGGCAAGGAGGTCATCTCGATCGGCCGCCGCTGCCTGCTCGGCGCGAATGCCGGCCTGGGCATCTCCCTCGGCGACGACTGCGTGGTCGAGGCCGGCCTCTACCTCACCGCGGGCACCAAGGTCACGCTGCCCGACGGCAGCACCACCGCGGCACGCGAGCTGTCCGGCCGCAACGGGCTGCTGCTGCGCCGCAACTCGGTGTCCGGCGCGGTCGAGGTGCTGGCCCGCACCGGCGACGGCATCGCCCTCAACGCCGCGCTGCACGCCAACTGACGGCCCGGCAGCGGTTCACGGCGGAACACCCACAGGAGCAGGACGGCAGGCACATGGTGGGTACGGACGGGGCTGCGCAGCCTCCGGGGAACGACCTCTACGGCGCCGCGGACCTCGGTGAACCGCTGACCGCGGGCCCGCAGGACCCGGCGGTGGCGCACGTCCGTGCGCTGCTGGACAAGCGGCTGCGCGCGATGCTGCGGCACGAGCCCGGTGTGCGCGACGGATCCGACATCGAGGACCTCCACCAGATGCGGGTCTCGGTGCGGCGGATGCGGGCGGCGCTCAAGGCCGCCCGCCCCCTGCTCGACCACACCTGGGCGGACCTGCTGCGGGCCGAGCTCGGCCGGCTCGGCCGAGCGCTCGGCCCGGTGCGCGACCTCGACGTGATGATCGACCGCCTGCGCGGCGAGGTGTCCACGCTGCCCTCGGCCGAGCTGGCCGCCGGTGAGCGGCTGGTCGCGGTGCTGGAGGCCGAGCGGGTCGGCGCCCGCGCCGAGATGCTGGACGAGCTCGACTCCGACCGGTACGCCGCACTGCGTCGTTCGCTGGTCGAGGCCGTCTCGGCGCCGCTGCCGGAGCCGCCGGCGGAGGTCGCCCGCCCCGAGCTGATCGAGCTGGTCCGGGCCGAGACCCGCAAGCTCGTGAAGGCGGTGCGTCGCGCCGGGCCGAACCCGCCGGACATGACCTTGCACGACCTGCGGATCCGCACCAAGCGGTTGCGCTACACCGGTGAGCTCGTCGAGCCGGCGATGCGCGACGAGGACGGGTCCCGCACCGAGGACGCCCGCCAGGTCCGGCGGATGCTCAAGGCCGCCGCTGGGCTGCAGGAGGTGCTGGGCGACCACCAGGACGCCTGCGTCGCCGAGCACCGCATCCGCGCCCTGCTCGACGAGCTGGGCCCCGGACCCGACGCCCACGAGGTCTTCGTCGGCGGCCGGCTGGTCGAGCGCGAACGGGCCCGCGCCGAGGCGCTGCGCGAGCAGTGGTGGGCCGCGTGGGAGCACCTGGCCGAGCAGGCCGAGGTCCTCTGAGCCAGCCGCTCAGCGCGGGCGATCCCCGATCCGGACCACCGCGACGCCCTGCAGCACGGCACCGATCAGGAGCAGCCCGATCGCGGGCGGGAACCCGGCGGCGTCGATGACCACCCCCATCACCAGCGGCCCGATCCCGGCGCAGAAGTAGCCGATCCCGAGACCGAACCCGCTGACGGCGGCGCTGCGGGCCGGGGTCGGCGTCCGCCAGGCGATCACCGTCAGCCCCAGTGGGAACCCCGCGCCGACCCCGATGCCGATCAGGACCGCCCACAGCCACGGCAGCGGTGAACCCGGCGCGGGGGCGAGCAGCACCCCGAGCGTCCCTGCGGCGGAGCTGAGCACGGTCAGGGCCGCCCAGAACCGCCACCGGCGCCGTCGCTCGGCCGCGGCCGGGAACAGCAGTGCCGCCGGGATCTGCGCGATGCTCCACACCGCGAGGAGGAGCCCTGCCGCCTGCGGTGACCAGCCCTGGGACTCGTAGAACGGGGACAGCCAGGTCAGCCAGCCGTAGAAGATCGTCGAGGAGCCCGCCAGGTAGCAGGCGATGCGCCGGGCGAACGGGTCGTGGCGGACCCGGACCTCCTCGACGACCGACGGGCCGTAGTCGGTCGTTCCCCCCGCCTCCGAAGTGTCCGGACGGGCGCGACCGATCCGGCTCGCGACCGGTGCCCACACCGCGACGGCGAGCACCGCGGGCACCGCCCACACCGCGAGCGAGAAGGACCATCCGCCCAGCGCGACGGCCAGTGGAACCGCGACGGCGGAGGCGACCGTCGCGCCGATCATCATCGAGACGACGTAGGCGCCGGTCACCGCGCCGGCCCGCTCGGCCAGGTGCTCCTTCACGACCCCGGTGAGCAGCACCCCGGACACCCCGATGCCGAGCCCGACCAGCACCGAGCCGCCGACCAGGGCCGGCAACGCCGCCACCGACCGCAGCAGGCTGCCCACCCCGATCGTCGCCACGGCGACCCCGAGCAGCCGTTCACGGCCGACCCGGGTGGCGACGGCGGCCGCGCCGAACGAGCCCGCCGACATCATCAGCACCGCACCGGCCTGGACCAGACCCGCCGCGCCCGCCCCGATCCCGAGGTCGGCGCGCGCGGTCTCCAGCAGCGGCGGATACCCGGCGAGCCCGGCCCGCAGGTTGACCGCGAGCGCGAGCACCCCGAGCAGGACCAGCGCGGGCCGGACGACCGGTCGCGACCGGGCCGCGGGCGCCTCCGGCCCGGCGCCACCGGGAGTACCCGGACCGCCGGGACGCGGTGCCTGCATTCGACGGCTCCTTCGCCTGCCGGGGTCACCGGATCGGTCCACCGGCGTCGTCGCTACCGGGCCGATCCTCTCCCGAGGTCCTTGCTCATCGCAACGACAGGGGTCAGGCCGCGCCGAGCCGCTCGACGGCGGCATCGATGCGGTCGTCCGGCGCGGTCAGCCCCACCCGGACGTGCCGGGCGCCCGCGGGCCCGTAGAACTCGCCGGGAGCGACGAGGATCCCCAGACCGGCCAGCCGGTCCACGGTGTCGCGGCACGGCTCGTCCGCGCTCGCCCACAGGTAGAGCCCGGCCTGCGAGTGCTCGATCGTGAGCCCGGCCTTCTCCAGCCCGGCACGCAGACGGGTGCGACGGGCGTCGTAGCGGGCGGCCTGCTCCGCGACGTGCGCGTCGTCGGAGACGGCCGCCTCCAGCGCGGCCTGCACCGGACGCGGCACGATCATGCCCGCGTGCTTGCGGACCTCCAGCAGCCCCGCCACCAGCGCCGGGTCCCCGGCGACGAACCCGGCGCGGTACCCGGCCAGGTTCGACACCTTCGACAGCGAGTGGACCGCCAGCAGACCGGTGGTGTCGCCGTCGCAGACGTCGGGGTGCAGCACTGAGTGCGGCGCCGGCTCGGCATCGCCGGGCAGACCGAGATAGCACTCGTCGGAGGCCACGACCGCGCCCCGCTCCCGGGCCCAGGTCACGACCTTGCGCAGGTGCTCGACCGGCAGGATCCGGCCGGTCGGGTTCGACGGCGAGTTCAGCCAGACGAGCCGGACCCGTGCCGGACCGGCGGCGGTGAGGCCGTCGGAACGGACGTGCTCGGCCCCCGCCAACCGGGCCCCGACCTCGTAGGTCGGGTACGCGAGCTCCGGGATGACGACGGTGTCGCCCGCGCCGAGTCCCAGCAGCGTCGGCAACCAGGCGACCAGCTCCTTCGAGCCGATCGTGGGCACCACCGCGGCCGGGTCGACCCCGCTCACGCCGAAGCGCCGCTGCAACGAGGCGACGACCGCCTCACGCAGCGACGCCGGGCCGTGCGTCGTCGGGTAGCCGGGCTCGGCGGCGGCCGGTCCGGCCAACGCCTCCCGCAGCACCCCGGGGACCGGGTCCACCGGGGTGCCGACCGACAGGTCGACGATGCCGTCGGGGTGCGCCGCCGCGCGCTCGCGCGCGCCGGTCAGCGAGTCCCACGGGAAGTCGGGGAGGTCGAGCCTGCTCACTCGTCGTGTTCCTGCGGGGGCAGGCTCTTGGCAGGCTCCACGTCACGGTCGACCTTGCCGAGCTTCGACGCGCCGCCGGGCGAGCCCAGCTCGTCGAAGAAGTCCACATTGGCCTTGGTGTAGGCGGCCCACTGGTCGGGGACGTCGTCCTCGTAGTAGATGGCCTCGACCGGACAGACCGGCTCGCACGCACCGCAGTCGACGCACTCGTCGGGGTGGATGTAGAGCATCCGTCCACCCTCGTAGATGCAGTCCACCGGGCATTCCTCGATACACGCCTTGTCGAGCAGGTCGACGCAGGGTTCGGCGATCACGTAGGTCACTTCGGTGGTCCTCCACTCGGAGCAGCGGGCACCCGGCGATCATGTGGTGGTGGGGTGCCCGGTCAAACTGGGACGCTCGCAGGTTAACCCGCGGCCCCCGGCGGGGCAGGAGTGAGGTGGTCGGCTTCATGCTCGACGAGCTGGCAGGACGGCGAGTGGCCCTGCGCCACCGCATCGCGCCGGAGGACGCGCCGGGTCCCGGACTGACCGACGCGGTCGGTGAACTGGAACCCGACGGGCCCGACGCCGTCGTCGTCCACACCCGGTCGGGGCCGGTCCGGGTGCGGCGCGACGCCGTCGTCGCCGTCCGGGAGGTGCCGCCGGCCCCGGCCCGGCGGGCGTCGCGGGCGGCGGTGGACCGGCTGGAACGCGTGCGGGCGGCGGCCTGGCCGGCACCGGTCGTCGAGGAGCTGGGCGGCTGGCTGCTGCGCGCGGCGGGCGGCTGGACCCGGCGGGCGAACTCCGCGCTCGCGCTCGGGGACCCGGGGATGCCGGTGGAACGCGCCCTGGAACGGGTGCGGGAGTTCGCCGGGCGGCACGGCATCGTCCCGGTGGTGCAGGCACCGGTGGACGCGCCCTGGTCGAACCGGGTGATCGAGGCGGGCTGGACACGGGACGAGTGCCCCGGGACCTGCAGCGTGCTCGTCACCCGCGCCGCGCCCGACGCCCCGGCACCGCGATGGCCCGCGACGCCCGGACCCGACTGGTGGGCCGCGCAGGGCGAGCCGGAACCCGCGCCCGGCGCGCCCGCGTGGGCGGTGCTGACCAGGGCGTCTGCCGGGATGCTGCGTCCCGGTGAGCAGAGCAGGGCGACGAGCACCGACCCCGTCGAGGTCGGGTTCGGCACGCTCGCCGACGCCGACGGGACGCCGGTCGCGTCGGTGCGCGCTGCCGTCGTCGACGACCACGTCTACGTGTCACGCCTGTGGGTCGTCCCGGCCGCGCGGCGGGGCGGGCTCGCGTCCCGGCTCACCGGACAGGCGCTGGCCTGGGGCGCGGCGCACGGTGCACGGCACGGAATGCTCGACGTCGCCGACGACAACAGCGCGGTGCTCGCCCTCTACCGCGGCACCGGCTGGACCGACCACCACCGCTACCACTACCTGATCCCCCCGGAGCCTGCCTGACCGAGGATCAGGAGCTTCAGGCGAACCCGCGGTCGAGCAGCCAGGCGCGGGCCTGCTTGGCGGCACGCTTGAGCCCCGACCACTCCCCCAGGTACTTCCCGACGACGCCGACGACCGGCAGCAGCCCAAGCCACTGGTGGTAGAAGCGGCCGTGCGGACGCTTGTCGAGCTCGTCCTCGACGCCCCACAGGGCCCGCCCCAGGCGCCAGACGGCGCTGCCCACGCGCTTGAGCGTGGCCCGCTTGCCGCCGTCACCGGCGAGGTCACCGGTGAGCTCCTCGGCGCGGGCGTCGGCCGCGGCGTCCTCGGCCGCGGTGAGCTCCTGGGCTGCGAGGTCGAGCTCACGCTGGAACAGCACCGACGCCAGCAGCTCGACGAGCCGGTCCTCCGAGCGCACGCCGTGCTCGCCCGCGATCGCGACGAGCAACAGCCCCTCCCCCGCCGCGCCGACGGCGTCGGACACCGGCAGGGTGCGCGCCAGCGCCCCGCCCAGGCCCGGGATCGCGGCGATCAGCGTCGTGAACCGGCCGACCCGGTAGACCCACCAGTCGCTGCGGGCGGGGACGTCCATCGCCGCCCAGGCCGAGGTGCCGGGGACCTTCACCGACGCCAGCGCGTCGAGGATCTTGTCGGCCAACGAGCGTTCCTCGTCGCTCGTGTCCGCCGCACGGTCCGAGCCGGGTGTCACCCGGGCGCGCAGGCCGAACGGGTCGGACTCACGCAGCCCGTCGAGCACCGGCCGGGTCGCCCGCACGAACGGACGCAGGACCCGCACCAGGTCGTCGTCGGAGATCGTCATCAGCTGACCCTACGGTCGCGGCCGTCCGCCAGCCGGTCGAGCGCCCTGCGGAACGACACGACACCGGTCACGGCACCGGCGACGAGCAGCAGCAGCGACTCCCAGTTCACCGGGAGCAGGAGGTCCCCGCCCGGTCCGAAGAAGCCGAGCACGAGCACCGCCGCGAACCACACGACCAGCGGGGCGGCGGCACCCGCTGGGGTCGGGAGGATCTCGGTGGCCGTGGTGTGGATCAGCCACGGCAGCGAGACGACCACGATCACCGTGCCCAACGGCACCGGGACCGGCCCGATGTAGAGCATCTGGGACATCAGCTCGAAGGCCACCAGCAGCACCGAGATCACCAGCAGCACCAGCGCGAGCGGGAGCCTCGTCACGTCGCTCATCCGTCGACCCCCTCGAACAGGTCCGACTCCGTCGTGCCGGGCGGCGCACCGGCGAGCACGTACTCCTCGACCCCCAGCAGCGGCTGGACGATGCCGTTGCTCATCGCGAACGCGATCCAGCCGTCGCCGCTGCGGACCTCGATCTGGGTGGCGTGTGCCCGCATCGCGGCGACGCGTGCGTCGTCGTGGGCGTCGACGTCGACCCGGGTCGTGACGGCCGCGACGTCGTGGCCGGGGTGCTCGTCGGGCTCCGGCCAGCGCAGCCCGGTGCGGTCCGGGTCCCCGCCGAGGGCGGAGTGCAGCTCGGCGAGCCCGGCGTCGAGCAGCGCGCTCGACCGGACCGCGAAGTACAGCTTGGCGACGACGTCCGGGCGCGCTCCGGCGGCGGCGACGGCCAGCTCGTGCGCGCGGACGTGGTCGGGGTGGCCGTAGCTGCCGTCGGAGGCGTAGGAGACCAGCACCTGCGGGCGGACCTCGTCGATGATCTCCAGCAGCTGCGCGAGCTGGGTGCCGAACGGCTCCGGGGCGGCGAACGCCCGCGGGTGCAGCTGCGGCGGCAGCGCCGCGCGGGTCCCGTGCCCGGCCAGGACCATGCCGGAGTCGCGCCAGCGCCCGGGGCCACCGAGCCAGCGGTGCCGGGGCCCGCCGAGGGCGGCCAGCGCCGCGTCGAGCTCGCGGATGCGGTAGCCGCCGAGCTGGTCACCGCGGTCCGGGGCGAGCTCGGCCAGCTCCGGTCCGATCACCTCGCCCTCCTCACCGAGGGTGCAGGTCACCACGGTGACCTCGCAGTCGGGGTCGGCGGTGTAGCGGGCGATGGTCCCGCCGGTGGTCAGGGTCTCGTCGTCCGGGTGGGCGTGGACGAGCAGGAGGCGACGAGCAGGCACCCGGGGAGCCTACGGGGCGATGATCGGCCCCGCCGCAGCGTGGGGCACGACGGGCAGCGGGTACTCCGCCGCCTCCCCCGTCGCCGGGGGGAACGTGATCGTCGCGCCGGTCAGCGGGACGGTCGGGACGGCGGTCCCGGCCAGCCCCGCGGGGGCGACGCCGTCGCGGACCAGCAGATCGCCCAGGGCCGCGATCATCGCGCCGTTGTCGGTGCAGAGCCGTGGCGCGGGTACCCGCAGGGTGATCCCGGCGGCGGCGCAGGCGCGCTCCATCTCGGTGCGCAGCACCCGGTTCGCCGCGACCCCGCCGACCATGAGCAAGGTGTCCGCGCCACGTTCGGCACACGCCCGCAGCGCCTTGCGGACCAGGACGTCCACGACGGCCATCTGGAACGACGCGGCGACGTCGGGCACCGGGACCGCGCGACCCGCGTCCTGGGCCGCCTCGACGTGCCGCGCCACGGCGGTCTTGAGCCCGGAGAAGGAGAAGCCGAACGCGGCGTCGCGCGGGCCGGTCATCGGACGCGGGAACGCGATCGCGGCCGGGTCGCCGTCGAGGGCGGCCCGCGACACCGACGGACCGCCCGGGTAGGGCAGGCCGAGCAGCCGGGCGACCTTGTCGAAGGCCTCCCCCGCGGCGTCGTCGACGGTGTCGCCGAGGTGCTCGACGGGATCGCGGGCCAGGTCGCCCAGCGCCAGCAGCGAGGTGTGCCCGCCGGAGACGATCAGGCAGACGCAGCGGTCGGGCAGCGGCCCGTGCTCCAGGACGTCGACGGCGGCGTGCCCGGCGAGGTGGTGCACCCCGTAGAGCGGCACGTCCAGGGCCGCCGCGTACGCCTTCGCCGCCGCGACACCGACGTGCAGCGCCGGCGACAACCCCGGCCCCGCGGTGACGACGACGGCGTCGACGTCGGACAGCGACACCCCGGCCGCCTCGACGGCCGCGCGCACCATCGGGGTCACCGCGCTCACGTGGGCACGGGCCGCGACCTCCGGGACGACACCGCCGAAGCGGGCGTGCTCGTCCGCCGACGACGCCAGCCCCTCGCCGAGCAGCACCCCGTCCCGGACGAGACCGGCACCGGTCTCGTCGCACGACGTCTCGATCCCCAGAACCAGCGACACGCCACCCAGTTTCGCACCGGGTGGCGTGTCATGGCCGTGGGGCCCTGTGACTACAGCAGCGAGCGGACCTCGGCGAAGTGGCACGCGACGGGATGTCCGGCCCCGCGGTCGACGAGCTCGGGTTCGACGTCGGTGCACTGCGCCTGCTCCGACTCCGACAGTTCCAGGGCGAACTTCGGGCAGCGTGTCCGGAACCGACATCCGGACGGGGGGTTCGCCGGGCTCGGCAGGTCACCCACGACCGTGATCCGCTCGCGGGCGCGTTCCCGACGTGGGTCCGGCAACGGAATGGCCGAGATCAGTGCATGTGTGTACGGGTGTCCGGGCGACTCGAACAGTGCCGCCGCGGGGCCGGTCTCGACGACCTTGCCGAGATACATCACAGCGATCCGGTTCGCGATGTGACGGACCACGGAGAGGTCGTGGGAGACGAACAGGTAGGACAGCCCGCGCTCGGACTGCAGCTCCTGCAGCAGGTTGAGCACCCCCGCCTGGATCGAGACGTCCAGGGCCGAGACCGGCTCGTCGAGCACGATGAGCTTGGGCTTCAGCGCGAGCGCCCGCGCGATGCCGATCCGCTGCCGCTGCCCACCCGAGAACTCGTGCGGATAGCGGTTGCCGTGTTCGGGCTTGAGCCCCACGGTCGCCATGAGGTCGCGGACCTGCTGCCGCCCGTCGTCCCCGTACAGGTCATGAATGCGGAGCGGCTCCGCGATCAGCTCACTCACCGGCATACGCGGGTTGAGCGACGCGTACGGGTCCTGGAAGACGAGCTGCATCTCCCGGCGCAGGGCCCTCATCCGGGACCCGGACAACCCGGTGATCTCGTGGCCGTCGAAACGGACCTCGCCCGACGTCGCCGGAAGGAGGTTCAGCGCCACGCGGGCGAGCGTCGACTTCCCGCAGCCGGACTCGCCGACCAGCCCGAGGGTCTCCCCTTCGGCGATGTCGAAGGACACGCCGGACACGGCCTGCACCGCTCCCACCTGCTTGCGCAGAAGTCCCCCCGAACGGATCGGGAAGTTCTTCACGAGGTCGCGGACCGACAGCAGGGTCGGCGTGGACGTGGTGGTGCTCATCGGTCGACCTCCGTCGTGACTGCGCCCTGCGCGTCGCCGACCGGATCCGGATCCGCGACCGAGCCGGCCTCGAACAGCTCGTCCGCAGCGGTGTCCACCATCCGGTCGGAGTGGTGGCACGCAGCCCGGTGCCCGGGTCGGACGGTCGTCAGCTCCGGTTCGGAGTCGTGGCACACCGACGACACCAGGGGGCAACGCGGGGAGAAGGGACATCCCGACGGCATGTTGACGACCGACGGCGGCGATCCGGGAATCGGGGTCAGCCTGTCGGTCGGCTGGTCCAGGCGGGGAAGGCTTCCCAGCAGACCCAGGGAGTACGGCATCCGCGGGCGGTAGAAGATGTCCTCCACATCCCCGATCTCCACCGGCTTCCCGGCGTACATCACGAGCACCCGGTCGGCGTGTCCGGCGATCACCCCGAGGTCGTGCGTGATCAGCACCATCGCCGCGCCGGTCGCCTGCTGCGCGACCTTCAGCGCATCGAGGACCTGGGCCTGGACCGTGACGTCCAGTGCCGTCGTCGGCTCGTCCGCGATGATGACGTCCGGGTCGTTCGCCATCGCGATCGCGATGACCACCCGCTGCCGCATCCCGCCGGACAGTTCGTGCGGATAGGAGTCGATCCGCTGCTCGGGATTCGGGATGCGCACGGTCCGCAGCAGCTCGACCGCGCGCTCCTTGGCCTGGGCCTTCGAGACTTCCCGGTGGGCCAGCACCGCCTCGGCGATCTGATAGCCGATCGAGTAGACGGGATTCAGCGACGTCATCGGATCCTGGAAGATCATCGCGATGCGCTCGCCACGGACCGAGTTGAGCTGGTTCTCCGACAGTTCCAGGAGGTCCCGGCCGTCGAACCTGATCTCTCCGGTGACCTTCGCGGTGCGCGGCAGGAGCCCCATCACCGCCAGGGAGGTGACCGACTTGCCCGAGCCCGACTCCCCGACGATGCCGAGCACCTCACCGCGGCGGAGCGTGTAGTCCACCCCGCGGACCGCGCGGACCGCACCGTCGTCGCTGGGGAAGGTGACGGTCAGACCGGATACTTCGAGGACCGTGTCGTCCGCCCCGTTCGTCGTCGCTGTCACTGGCGCACCTTCGTCTGCTGCGGGTCGAACGCGTCACGCAGGCCGTCGCCGATGAAGTTGATCGTGAGCGCGATGATGATGATGAACAGGCCCGGGAAGTAGAACAACCAGGGCCGGGTCGTCAATGCGGTCTGAGCCTCCGAGACCAGCAGCCCGAGCGAGGTGTCCGGCGGGAGCACCCCGAAACCGAGGTAGGACAGCGCCGTCTCGATCAGGATCGCGATCGCCACCAGGATGGTCAGGTTGACGAAGATCGAGCCCAGTGCGTTGGGCACCAGGTGCCGGAAGATGATGCGGGCGTCCGAAGCACCCAGCGCCCTGGCTGCCTCGACGAACTCCTTCTCCCGCAGTGACAGGACGACCCCGCGAGCGACCCGGGACACATAGGCCCAGTACAACCCGGCGATCACGAAGGCGATGAGATACCAGGTGCCGCCGAAGTTGTGCGCCAGCATGGCGGCAACGGCGATCAACGGCAGGGTCAGGACCAGATCCGCGATGCGCATCATGAGGGTGTCGACCCACCCCCCGAAGTAGCCGGCCACGGAGCCCCAGACGGTGCCGATGGCCGTCGCCATCAACGCGACCAGGATCGAGACCTGCAGCGAGGTGCGGGTTCCGCCGAGCACCTGGGCGAGCTGGTCCTTCCCGACGGCATCGGTACCGAACGGGTGGGCCAGCGACGGCGCCGCGGAGTTCGCGTCGGTGATCTCCCCGACGCTGTAGGTCCACAGTGCCCCGCCGACGTAGGCGAGCAGGACCAGCAGCACGAGGACGACCAGGCTGACCATGGCGGCCCGGTGCTGGAGGAACCGCCGGACGACGAGCTGGCCCTGGGTGCGCTCGGCAACGGTGAACTCGCGGTCCGGCACGGTGGCGGACGACGGCACGGCCGGGCGGGTGTCGGCGGCGTCAGGCATAGCGAATCCTGGGGTCGAGAACGCCGTAGAGCAGGTCGGCGATCAGGTTGAACGCGATGACGATCGTCGCCGAGACGAGCAGCCACGACGCGACCGCGTAGGTGTCGAACTGCTGGATCGAGACGAGAAGGAAGTCACCCAGACCGCGCCACTGGAACACCCGCTCGGTGACCACTGCTCCCCCGAGAATCGTCGCCATGTCCAGCGCGGTCACGGTCGTGAGCGGGATCAGCGCGGTCCGCAGCGCGTGCTTGAACATCACGGTGCGCCGGGACAGACCTTTGGCCCGGGCGAGCCGCACGTAGTCCGAGTTGAGCGTCTCGAGCATCGAGGCACGGGTGAAGCGACTCCACGCGGCGTAGGAGACCAGCGCGAGGGCGATGGTCGGGAGGACGAGGTGGCCTGCGATGTCGAGAACCCGTTCCAGCCCGTGTTTGGAGGGGATCGACTCCGCCCCGATGGTCGAGATGACCTGGGCCCCGACGATCGTGTTGAAGTCGATGCCCGCCTGCTTGAGCAGGATGGCCAGCCAGAACGACGGCATGGCGAGGAACAGGAAGCCGACGAACGTCGCGGCGTAGTCGGACTTCGAGTACTGCCTGACCGCGGTCCAGACGCCCACGAGAACGGCCAGGACGAGTGCGACGGCCATCGCCACGAGGATCAGACGCATCGTGACCCAGAACCTGGCTCCGAGTTCGTTGCCGATCACCTGGGTCGAGACGACGGATGGCCCGAAGTCCCCCTGGACCACCCCGCCGAGCCAGGAGAAGTAGCGGGCAAGGAGCGGCTGGTCGAGATGCAGTCGTGCTGCCTCGGCGTCGAGGACGCTCTGCGGTGGGGGCGGGTTGCGTAGCCGGAGCGGTGTGAGCGGGTCCCCGGACAATGTTCCGAGCCAGAACACGATGAACGACGAGACGAGGAGGATCGGGATCGAGACCACGACCCTGCGCACTGCGTACAGAAGCATGTGGGGTCTTTCCGACATGTGTGGTGGGAGGGCCCCGGCTCGTGACCGGAGACCGTAGAGGTGGCCGACGGGACGCGCCGGGCCGATCGTGGAGGGCGAAAGCCCCGGCCGGTCAGACGCTCACTCGACGCGTCTGACCGGCGGGGCCTCCGTCGTACTCGGCGTCAGCTGCCGGAACGCAGCGCCCATTCGGAGACGTTGTACATCGGGCCGTCCAGGGTCGCGTTGCCCCGGACGTTGGCCACGGAGTTCTGCGTCGCGAGCAGGGTCGGCTTCTGGTAGAGCGGGAGAACGTAGGCGTCGCCCAGGATGATCTTGTCGGCCTCGTTCAGCTGCTGAGCGGCCGAGGCCTTGTCCGTGCTGGACGCCGCGGCGTTGATGAGCTGGTCGGTCTTCGGGTTGGTGTACTTGCCGAAGTTCGAACCGGAGGTGGACAGCCACAGCTGCTGGGCACCACCGAACGGGAACGGGGACTGCACCCAGGCGAACACCATGATGTCGTAGTCGCCGGCCGTCAGCGTGGTGCCGAGGTCGTCGGTCGGGGCGACGGTGACGGTGACGCCGAGTTGCTTGGCGTACCCGGCGAACAGCTCTGCGGTGTTCTGCCGAATCGAGTTGCCGACCGTGAAGCGGATGCGCATGTCCGGAACGGCCTGCCCGTTCGGAGCGACGAGCTTGGTACCCACACCCGTGTAGCCGGCGTCGGTCAGCAGCTTCTTCGCCGCCTCGATGTCACCACTCCCGAGCGAGGAACCCTGGAGGTTGTCGACGTACTCCGGCTGCTGCGGGAGGAACATCAGGCTGTTCAGCGGCTTCACGTCGGGGTTGAACTGCCCGACGGTCTTGGCGATGATGTCCTGCCGGTTGGTGGCGGTGTAGAGCGCCGCACGGAGCGCCTTGTCCTTCAGGACGGGGTTCCGCAGGTTGAAGTCGAGGTGCTCCCAGGTCAGACCGAGCTGCTGGACCTGCGAGGTGTTCGGGATCTGCTGCAGCTGCGAGACGATGTCGACCTGTGGCTGCGGGTAGACGACCTGGACCTCGTTGTTCTGCAGCGCGATCGGCTCCTGGGTGGCGTCGGTGATGACGCGCAGGATCAAGGTGTCGACCCTGGGCTTCGTCGCGCCGTACCAGGTGGGGTTCGGCTTCAGCGTCAGCGCCTGGTTGTCCTGCCAGTTCGCGATGACGAACGGGCCGCCCGAGTAGGTCGGGACGTTCTTGCCCAGCCAGTCGAACGAGGAGGCCAGCCCAGCCGGGGTGTTGATGTCACCGTGCTGGGCGGCGATGTGCGCCGGGTACAGCGGAGCCGAGGAGTTGAAGAACGACTGCCAGTCGGTGTAGGGCTTGTCCAGGGTCAGGGTGATCGTCTTGCCGTTGTCGGAGCCGACGACGTTCTTGATCTGGTCGAAGCCACCGTTACCCGCCGTGGCGCAGTCCGGGCACTGGCGGGCGTCCTGGGTCTTCCAGGAGTAGACGAAGTCCGGTGCGGCGATCGGGGTGCCGTCGCTCCACTTCGCCTCCGGCTTGACCTTGTAGACGATCGTCGTGGGGTTCGTCTGGTCGGCCGAGACCATCAGGTCGGAGTTCAGCTTCGTCGTCAGGTCCGGCTGCGAGGTGAAGGCGTAGGGCAGGAACGCCTTCGTCGCCATGCCCGTCTCGAAGACGTTGCCCTCGGCCGAGTTCACGTTCCAGTTCGGGATGTTCTTCTCGATCGCGAACGTGATCGTGCCGCCCTGCTGCAGCTGGTCAGCCGGGACCGCGTTGCAGGTGTTGATGTCCGTGGCACAGTCGGCGAAGTTCCCGCTGGCGGTGCTGCTCCCTCCGCCACCGCCACCCACTCCACAGGCGCTGAGCAGCAGGGCACTGATTCCTGCTACAGCGATCGCGGCTGCCGCCTTGATTCTCATCGTCCGCCGTGCCTCTCGAGATGTCGTGGGTGCACGCCGTTGTCGCACCCGTCCGGGACGCGACGGACCACCGGATGTGTGCCGGGGCCCGTCAGGGAGGCACGCTAGGAATCGCGGCCCTCCAGCGGCGAGGTCCGACGCCGATCGTGGCGAAACGGTGACCATTGGTCGACGTGACGGGCTCGCAGCCGAACCGGACAGTAACAACGGGAGCGTTGCGCCGCACAGCCCTCGATGCACGCCGAAACATAGTTGGTACTTACGTACCACTCGCCGTCACCATGCAGCAGCGGAGCGCGCCCGAACGGGCGCATCCGACGGTGTCAGTTCGGGTCGTCCTCGCCGGTCGGGCGCTCGCCCGAGCCCTCCGGCTCGGCCCAGGTCCGTGCACTCGACATCGGACCGGTCGCGATCGGGCCGGGAGTGACCCGGGTGGCCGCGTCGGTCTGCGGGTTGCTGATGACCAGACCCTGCGCCTGGTAGAGCGGCAGCGCGGGCAGCTGACGCCACAGCACCCGCTCGGCCTCGGCGACGACGGCCGGGTCCGGGCTGTCGGCGACCAACAGCTCGTCGAGCAACGGCTGCAGCGCGGGGAAGCAGGCCACGCCCGGCAGCTCGCCGGACACCGCGTCCGCGGGGCAGCCGTAGTCGGAGTCCAGTCGCGGCCCGATAGCGCCGTAGGCGGCCCGGGGTGCGACGAGCACGTCGACCGCGACCGGAGCGCCGGACCCCGGGGCACCGGACGTCGTCGGAACGGTGGTCGTCGCGGGCGGGGGCGTGGTGACCGGTGCGGCGCCACCGACGACCGGGCCTGCGCCCGGGGCAGGCGTGGTGGTGGGGGTCGGTGTCGTCGGAGCAACGCTCGGGTCGGTCAGCAGGTCCGGTGCCGACGGGGCGACGATCGTGGCGCCGATCCCGCCGGCCTTGAGCTGCTCGGCCACGACGCGGGCGACGTTCACGTCCTCGGTCCGCTCGGCCCCGGCACCGATGACCACGCTGAGCGGGCGCCCACCGAGGGTCCACCGGCCGTCCTGACCACGGACGTATCCCGCCTCGGTGAATGCGGCCGCAGCCGCGGCCGCGTCGGGTCTGCCGGGTGCACCGGCCGGCGCGGTCGCCACGTATCCGGGGTCCGACGGGGCGGCGCCGAAGGCGTTCACGGCCACGGCGTCGGGGTTGACGCGCTCCCGGATCGCGTCGCGGTCCAGCAGCGCCGCGATGCCCTCGCGGACCCGGGGATCGGCCAGCGGGCCGTCGGCGGTGCGGAACTCCAGCTGTTCGACGGCCGGTCGCGGCCCGCGCTGCACGGTCGGGGGCTTCGGGCCCCGGGCCAGGACCTCGAGGGCCTGGGTGATCTCCGGCCGGGCGTCGGGCAGGGCGAGGTCGACGCCCTGGCTCTCCAGCGCCGTCGGCAGGGTGTTCGCCGGGATGCGGCGCAGAACGATCTCGTCGACGACCGCGGCGGTCGCCCAGTAGGGATCGTTGCGGGCGAGCAGCACCTCGCCGCGGAGACGGTCGACCTGCATCAGCCGGAACGGGCCCCCCGAGGCGGGCACACCGCCCGCGAACGGGGCCGTCCAGCCGCCCGGCGCGTCCTTGAGCAGGTGCGCGGGGAGCAGGTCGCCGAACAGCTCCCGCCAGTGCGGGTAGGGCTCGCGGAACACCACGTCGACGGCCTTGCCCGCGGCGCGCGAGCGCACGTCGGTGATCTCGCGGTAGCCCGCGGCGCCGATCGTGTTCGGCTGGCTGCGCATCTGC
This sequence comes from Pseudonocardia sp. EV170527-09, assembly GCF_008369905.1. NCBI lineage: Bacteria > Bacillati > Actinomycetota > Actinomycetes > Pseudonocardiales > Pseudonocardiaceae > Pseudonocardia > Pseudonocardia sp. EV170527-09. The sequence goes on along the minus strand of NZ_VRMC01000019.1, from coordinate 32,046 downwards.
TGCCAGAGGTAGACGAAGTCCTCGGCGGCGATCGGGGCGCCGGTGGACCACCCGGCATCGCGGTTGAGCTCGTAGCTGACGGTGAACGGGCTCTGCGACGTGACCGTCGCGGACGTGGCGACGGTCGTGTCGAGCTGCGGCACACCCCGGTCGTCGGGCCGGAACACCGACGGCAGGGTCATCGACGCGATCGCCGTGGTGACCGGCGACTGGTCCGACCGCAGGTGCGGGTTGAACCCGGGCCCCAGGTCGTCGACACCGACCACCACCCGGGTGGGGGCGGTGACCGGCTCGGTCGGGCGGTTCGTCTCCGGCGGGGGTGCCGGCTGCGGGTCCGCCGCGCAGCCCGTCAGCGCCAGCAGGGCGACCAGCAGGAGCGCCGGGAGCGCCCGGAAGCGTCGACGTGCTCTCACGTCCGCAGTATCCCCACCGCGGCGGAGGCGCCCGCCGGACGGGGTCCGGCGGGCGCCTGCGCTCTGCTCACCGATACGCAGCGGGGCCGGGTGTCGGCGAGGCTCTGCTCTGCTCACCGATACGCAACACCGCAGCGCACGAGCCGCGCGGGTCACTTCGTGGCGTTGGCCGCGGCCTTCGCACGGGACCGGGCGCGGGCCCGCAGGTTCGAGTCCAGCTCGATCTTGCGGATCCGGACGTTCTCCGGGGTGATCTCGACGCACTCGTCCGTCGCGCAGAACTCCAGCGACTGCTCGAGGCTCAGGATCGTCGGCGGGATCAGCTTGACCAGCACGTCGGAGGTCGACGAGCGGATGTTGGTCAGCTTCTTCTCCCGCGTGATGTTGACCTCGAGGTCCTCGTTGCGGGTGTACTCGCCGACGACCATGCCGCCGTAGACCAGGGTGGTCGGGCCGACGAACAGCGTGCCGCGGTCGGCGAGCTGGTCGATCGCGTACGGGGTGACGGGCCCGGAACGGTCCGAGATCAGCGAACCCTTGTTGCGGGTGCGGATCTCGCCGACCCACGGGCCGTAGCCGTCGAAGACGTGGCTGGCGATGCCCGCGCCGCGGGTGATCGTCAGGAACTCGGTGCGGAAGCCGATCAGGCCGCGGGACGGGACGCGGAACTCCATCCGGACCCGGCCGTCGCCGTGCACCATGTCGCCCATCTCGCCCTTGCGGGCGGCGAGCAGCTGGGTGACGGCGCCGAGGCTGTCCTCGGGCACGTCCACCGACAGCTGCTCGAACGGCTCGTGGAGCTTGCCGTCGATGGTCTTGGTGACCACCTGCGGGCGGCCGACGGTCAGCTCGAAGCCCTCGCGACGCATGGTCTCGACCAGGATCGCCAGCGCGAGCTCGCCACGGCCCTGGACCTCCCAGGCGTCGGGGCGCTCGGTCGGCAGGACGCGGATGGACACGTTGCCGACCAGCTCGGCGTCGAGCCGGCCCTTCACCAGGCGGGCGGTCAGCTTCTTGCCCGGGTGCGGGTCCCGGCCGGCCAGCGGCGAGGTGTTGGTGCCGATCGTCATCGAGATGGCGGGCTCGTCGACGTGGATGCGCGGCAGCGCGACCGGGTTCTCCGGGTCGGCGAGGGTGTCGCCGATGGTGACGTCGGCGATCCCCGCGACGGCGACCAGGTCACCGGCGCGCGCCTCGTCGGCGGGGACGCGGGTCAGCGCCTCGGTGCGCAGCAGCTCGGTGATCTTGACGCGCGGCGTGCTGCCGTCCTCACGGCACCACGCGACCTGCTGGCCGCGGCGCAGCACACCGGCGCGGACGCGGCAGAGCGCGATGCGGCCCAGGAAGCTGGAGGCGTCGAGGTTGGTGACGTGGGCCTGCAGCGGGGCGTCGACGTCGTCGGCCGGCGGCGGGACGACGTCGAGCAGGGTCTCGATGAGCGGCTGGAGGTCGTCGGAGTCCGGGAGCTCGCCGTCGGCGGGCCGGATCCGGGAGGCCTTGCCCGCGCGGCCGGAGGCGTAGACGACCGGGAGGTCGAGCAGGTGCGAGGTGACCGACTCGTCGAGCTCCAGCTCGTCGGCCAGCTCCAGCAGCAGCTCGAGGGACTCGTCGACGACCTCGGCGATCCGGGCGTCGCCACGGTCGGTCTTGTTGACCACGAGCATGACGGGCAGGCCGGCGGTCAGGGTCTTGCGGAGCACGAACCGGGTCTGCGGCAGCGGACCCTCGGAGGCGTCGACGAGCAGCACCACGCCGTCGACCATGGACAGGCCGCGCTCGACCTCGCCGCCGAAGTCGGCGTGGCCGGGGGTGTCGACGACGTTGATCGTCGTGCCGTGCCAGTTCACCGCCGTGTGCTTGGCGAGAATGGTGATGCCCTTCTCGCGCTCCAGGTCGTTGGAGTCCATGACCCGGTCGACGAGCTCGGCGCGCTCGGCGAAGGCGCCGGACTGGCGGAGCATCGCGTCCACGAGCGTGGTCTTGCCGTGGTCGACGTGCGCGACGATCGCGACGTTGCGCAGCTCGGGTCGGCCGGCCCGATCGGGGACGGCGTCGCTCTCGATCGAGGAACGGGCATCGAGGGCCGCGGCGGAACGAGGGATGGTCACACCTCAACGGTATCCGCTGCAAGTCCTTCACCACGCCCCGGGCGCAGGTTAGCCTGACCTCATCATGGGCAAGGTCAAGAAGAAGTGCTGCCGGTCCAAGCCGAAGCGGTGCAAGAGCTGTCCGGTCGTCGCGCTGCGGTTGCGCAAGGCGGGCGCCGACGATCTGAGCGGCAAGGCACTCACGCGCGCGATCAAGATCGCGCGTATCTACTGAACGGACGTATGACCCGCTGACCTGCGACGACGTCTCGGTCCGGGTTGCGTGCGCACCGCCGGTGAGGTAAAGCGGCGGCAGGTCGGTCGACGTCGTCCGACGGGTCCGCTCCTTCGTGTGCCCGGACCCCGGACCGGCCTTCACGACCACCCCGTGGGCAGTGACGACGCATCCGGCACACGGACCCGACATGGCCGGAATCACAGTCGTCCGGGCGGCCCGACGACCCCGCGTGTGGTGGGGTTCGCCGGTCGTTCACCCCGCGGCCCGCCCCGCGGCACCGCCGGGCCCCGCCGGATGGCCGGTGACGGCCTCGTGGAGGCGCGCCAGGAGTTCCTCGGGGCACCGGAGCTCCGCCGGTTCGACGACGAGTGTCCGCCACCCGTGCCGGCGCAGCACGGCCCGGCGCCACGCGGAGCCGCAGCCGTCGGCGCCCGTTCCGGCGTCGACCGGGTCGTGCACCTCGACGGCCAGCCTGGCCGCGGGGAACGCGAGGTCGAGCAGGACCCCGGCCACGGTGACGTCGGTGCGCCAGGCCCGCACCCCCCGGGCGGCGAGCAACGCCCGCAACCCGTGCCGGGCACGGACGGCGACCCGGCGCGACGCCCCGGCCAGCATCCGGCCGACCACGCCCGACCCGTGCGCACCGAGGTTGCGCGCATGCGCCTCGACCAGCTCGGCCACGCCGACCGATCCCGTGCCGAGGACGTGGTCGAGCAGCGCGTCCCCGGGCACCGCCGGGTCGGCCGCGCCGTCCAGCACCGCGGTCGCCGGCCGGGCGACGACCACCCCGTCGTGAGTGGTGACGTCGACCGGGTCCAGGTCACGGCGCCGGACGAGGACCCCCGCACGCGACCGCGGCGCCCGCCGTCGCGGCACGGTGACCGTGACGACCGCGGGGGCACCGGGCAGCAGCCCCCACCACCAGGCCGCGGCGGCACCGGTCAGCACGGCGTCCTCCCCGGCCCAGAGCACGGCGGCTCGGACCCGGGACCGCTCGCTCGGCCGGTGGGCGGCGTGCCGGTAGACGCGGGGGTGCACGGGGATCCAACGGCGGGCGGCGAGCCTGCGGTCGACCTGGTCGGTGGACAGGCCGTGGGCGAGCGCCTGGGCCCGGGTGACCAGGCCGTCCTGCGCGGCGAACAGCCGGGCGAGCGGGTCGGTGCCCCGCGCGGTCCGGGAGCGGCGGGCCGCCCCGTGCGCAGCGGTCGGGAGGACGGACGGGAGGGGCGCGGCGGCGTTCCGGTTCATGTGGCTTGGACGACGCCCGACCCGGATCGGTTCCACCGGATCCGGTGGTGATCGTCGTTCCGGCACCGGGGACCGCGCGTCAGGTCCGCAGCAGGTCCACCAGCTCGGCGACGACGGCCCGGTCGGCGTCGAGCCAGCCCAGGGCCGCCACCTCGTGCGGCCCCACCCAGCGCAGCGCCCGGTGCTCGCGGGCCTCCGGCTCGGGGGAGCCGGGCTCCAGCCGGGCGGTGTGGATCTGCAGCACACGTCTCCCGAGTGGCAGGTCGGTGCCCAGCCGCTCCCCGACCACCACCCGCGCACCCAGCTCCTCGGCGCACTCCCGGACCAGGGCCCGGGGCCCGCTCTCGCCGTCCTCGACGCCGCCGCCGGGCAGCTCCCAGCGGCCGGCCAGCTCGGCCGGGTAGGAGCGCTGGGCGACGAGCAGCCTGCCGTCCCGGACGATCGCCGCCCCGACGACCACCCCGGCCCGGCCCAGCTCCGCGACCCGCTCGGCGAGCACGTCGCGGCGGGCCCGGAGCAGGCGGGCACCGAACCGGCGCAGCACCGGGTCGGAGATCCGGCCGAGCACACCGAGGGGCGGCTGCCAGGTGAGCTCGTCGTGGACATGGCTGCCGCCCCCGGCCGCGGCCACGACCCGGGTCGTGTGCCGCAGCACCGCCGCGGGACCCGCCGCCAGCTCCGACCACACCCCACCGGCCCCGGCGCGGGTGATCCGTGTCCGGCAGACGAGGAACCCGCCGGGCAGCACGACCCGGACCTCGTCCCCGGCCACGAGCAGCGCCGACGGCGCGGTGAACCGGGCTCCCACCCGCGCGACCGCGCGGGCCGACGGGGCCGATTCGCGCAGCACCCCCGCGACGAGTCGAGGCGGTCCGTCCACGTGATGGTCCAGGCTCAGCACCGGCACGCCGTCGATCCTCGCAGCCGGGCCCGCAGCCGCTCGGAGCGGCCGATCGCCGGCCCCGCACCCGGCCGGAGTGGCCGAACTCGGCGAAAACGGCCCGCTCGCGCCGCCGCACGGTCACGCTGGGTGCCGTGTACCCGACGTCCGCCCCCCTCGACCCTCCCGAGCCGCCCCCGGCGCCGCGCCCACCGGCGGTGCGCGCGATCGGCCTGTCCCGCGGTTTCGGCGCGGTGCGCGCGGTCGACGGGGTGGACCTGGATGTGCCGATGGGCGCGGTCCTCGGGCTGCTCGGCCCCAACGGCGCGGGCAAGACGACGCTGATGCGGATGCTGCTCGGGCTCCTCGCCCCCAGCGACGGCGAGGTCGAGCTGCTCGGACGGCGGCTGCCGCACCGCGCGTCGGAGGTGTTGCCGCACGTCGGCGCCCTCGTCGATGCGCCCGCGCTGCACCCGCACCGCACCGGTCGGCAGAACCTCCTGCGGGCCGCGGCCGCCGAACCGCTGCTGGACTCGGCGCGGATCCCGGCCGCCGTCGACGCCGTGCTGCGCCGGGTCGGGCTCGCCGAGGCGGCCGACCGCCGCGCCGGCGAGTACTCCTCCGGGATGCGCCGGCGCCTCGGGCTGGCCGTGCCGCTGCTGACCCGGCGGCGCCTCGTCGTCCTCGACGAGCCGACCGACGGGCTCGACCCGGCGGGCACCCGGGAGGTGCGCCGGCTGATCGCGGAGATGAACGCCGCGGGCGCGACGGTGATCGTCAGCTCGCACCTGCTCGGGGAGATCGAGGCGACGTGCAGCCACGTCGCGGTGCTCCGGGCCGGGCGGCTGCTGTGCGCGGGCCCGCTCGACGAGCTCGTGGACTCGGGCCCGTCGGCGCTGGTGGTGACGACGCCGGACGGCGAGCGCGCCGTCGCGGCCCTGCTGGCCCGGGGCATCGACGCCGAGCAGGGACCCCGGGACCGGGTGTTCGTGCCGGCCGGGCCCGCCACACCGGACGTCGTCGCGACGCTGGTGCACGCGGGTGTCGCCGTGCACGGGGTGACGCGGCCCGCGGCCCGGCTGGAGGAGTTCTTCGCCCGGCTCACCGAGGAACCGGCCCCGACGGGTGCCGGGTACGGGGCGGGGCGGTGAGCGCGATCGTGCGCCCCGAGCACACCTGGGGCGCCCCGGACCCCCGCCCCGGCGACGACTGGGCCGCCGCGCCCCACGGCTCCCCCGGCGCCGTCCCGGGCGACCCGGCGGTCGCTCCCGCGCCGCGCGACCGGGCCGGCGGCTCCCCGGCGACGACCGGGGCCCGGGCAGTCACCCCCACCGGGGCGGCCTACTCGCAGGCACCGGCACGGCCGCGGTCCGCCGGCTCCCCCCGCCCACGCTCCGGGCCGAGGCCCGGTCGCCCGGCACGCCGCCCCACCGCGGCCCCCTTCGGCCGGCTGCTCCGCTCGGAGCTGGAGCTCGCCCTGCTCCGTCCGCGCACCGCGGTCGTCCTCGCGTCGGCGGCGCTCGTGCCGTTGCTGGCGACGATCGCGCTGGCCACCGACGACGGCCGGCTGTCCTTCGCACTCGGGACCCTGACGGTCGCGCTGTCCGAGCCCGCGGCGTTCGCGCTCGGGATGCCCGTCGTGCTCGTGGCGGCCGACGCGTTCGCCGCGGAGCGGGCCCGCGGCACCCTCGACGCCTTGCGGCTCTCCCCCGTCGGCCCGGGACGGCTGCTCGGGCTCAAGGCCGCCGCGGTCGCGGTGACCTCGCTGCTCGCCGCGACGACGACGGTCGTCTCCGCCCTGGTCTGCGGCGGGCTCGCCCTGGGCGCGGGCCCGTTCGGGGTGGGCGACACCCTGCTCCGCGCGGTGGTGCTCACCGGCTGGGCCGCGGCGCAGCTGTGCGGGCTCGGGATGCTCCTGCTGGCGATGTCGGCGCTGGTCCGGCGGCCCGCCGGGGTCGTCGCGACGGGTCTGGCCGCGCTGACCGTCGCTCCGCTGGCGACCGTGCTGTGGGAGCCGGTGGCGCCGGTCCTGCCGTCCGGGCACTGGCACGAGGTCCTGGCCGGGATCCTCGCGGTGCCCGCCGACCCGTCGGCGCTGTGGGCGACCACGGCGCGGGCCGCCGGCTTCGCCGTCGCCGGGGCGGGGGTCGTGGTGTTCGCCCTGACCCGCCGCGACGGCTGAGCGCTCCGGGACGATCCGGACACCCTCCATCGCGACGGGGTGCACCGTCTGCGCCACGATGGGCCGATGCCCACCCCGACGCTGACCGACGCCGAGATCGCCGACGCCCTCCAGAAGCTGCCCGGTTGGGACCGCGACGGCGACTCGATCGTCCGCACGGCCACGCTGCCCGACTTCGAGTCCGCGATCGCGGTGGTGGACCGGGTCGCCGAGGACGCCGAGGACGCCGACCACCACCCCGACATCGACATCCGCTACGCCACGCTGACCTTCCGGCTGTCGACGCACTCCGAGGGCGGACTGACCGCGAAGGACGTCGACCTCGCCGCGCAAATCTCCGACCGTCTCAGCACCGCGGGCGGCTGAGCCACCCACGGCCGGGACGGGCCACGCACCGCTCCCTCACCGCGACGCCCGCCGGCGCCGCGCCCCGACGCGGCGCCCGACCGCCGAGCCATCGGACGCGGCCGGGCACGGCCGGGCGCGGCTCAGAACCGCCGGTTGGCCAACACCGGGATCTGCTCGCGGACGGTCGTGGCCTCCGCCGGGTCCACGTCGACCACGAGCAGCCCGGGCTCGGCGCCGAGCGCGTCGACGACCTCGCCGCGCGGGCCGGCGACCAGGCTGTACCCGATCCCGGTCGGGGCCTTGCCGTGTTCGCGGCCGACCGTGGTCGGGTCGGCCTGGTCGCACGCCACGACGAACGAGCCGGTGTCCACCGCGCGGGCCCGCACGAGCAGCTCCCACTGCTCACGCTTGCCCGGGCCCGTGCCCCAGGAGGCGGGGACCAGCAGCACGGTGGCGCCGTCGTCGGCCAGGCGCTGGTACAGGCCGGGGAAACGCACGTCGTAGCAGGTGGACAGGCCGACCGTGACCGGATCGTCCCCGCCCACCCCGACCACGATCGGCTCGCTCCCGGGCTCGACGGTGTCGGACTCGGCGAAGCCGAACGCGTCGAACATGTGGATCTTGTCGTAGTGGGTGTCGACACCGCCGCCGGTGGCGAGCAGCGTGTTGCGGACCCGGCCGTCCCCGGACGGGGTGAACATCCCCGCGACGACGGTGGTCCCGGCCGCCGCGGCGAGCTCCCGGACCCGGGTCGCCCACGGTCCGTCCAGCGGCTGCGCCACCGGGCCGAGCCGGACCCCGAAGCAACACATGGTGGCCTCGGGGAACAGCACCAGCTGTGCGCCGGCGTCGGCGGCGGCGCGGGTGTTGCGCTCCACCTCCGCGAGGTTCTCCTCGGGATCCGGGGTGGACACGATCTGGGCCAGGGCGATCCGCATGTGCCGGTCGTACCACGCCCGTCCCGTGCGTGGGGTACGGTCGAGGTGTGCTGAACGCGTACTACTGGTTTCGCCGGCCGGCCCGGGATGGGCTGGCAGGTGCCGTAGCGCGCTGACCTCCATCCCCTCGAGCCGGCATTCCGGACCGGCTCGGTCGAGGTGATCCGGGGCGGTCCGCCGGGTAAGGACCACCGTCTCCGATGAGTGCGAGCACCACCCCCCTGCAGGTCGCCCCGACCGACGACCGCCGCATCGAGCGGATCAGCCCGCTGATCTCGCCCGCGCTGCTGCGGCACGGCCTGCCCTGCGATCCCCGGGTCGCCGAGACCGTCACCCGCGGCCGCGCCGCGGTCACCGACATCCTCGACGGCGACGACGACCGGCTGCTCGTCGTCGTCGGGCCGTGCTCGGTGCACGACCCGGACGCCGCCCTGGACTACGCCCACCGCCTCGCCGCCCGTGCCGAGGAGCTGTCCGGCGAGCTGTGTGTGGTCATGCGGACCTACTTCGAGAAGCCGCGCACGACCGTCGGCTGGAAGGGCCTGATCAACGACCCGGGCCTGGACGGCACCTTCGACGTGAACCGCGGCCTGCGCACCGCGCGCACGCTGCTGCTCGACATCTCCGCGCTCGGGCTGCCGGTCGGCTGCGAGTTCCTCGACCCGATCACCCCGCAGTACATCGCCGACGTGGTCACCTGGGGCTCGATCGGCGCCCGCACCGCGGAGAGCCAGGTGCACCGCCAGCTGGTCAGCGGCCTGTCGATGCCGGTCGGGATCAAGAACGCCACGGACGGCGACATCCGTGCCGCGATCGACGGGATGCGCGCGGCCGCGGCGTCGCACGTGTTCATGGGGGTCAACGCCGACGGGCTCGCCGGCCTGGTCACCACCATCGGCAACCCGGACACCCACGTCATCCTGCGCGGCGGGGCCACCCCGAACTACTCGGCCGCCGATGTCACCGCGACCGCCGACACCCTGCGGGCGGCGGGCCTGCCGGAGCGGATCGTCGTCGACGCCAGCCACGGCAACAGCGGCAAGGACCACGTGCGGCAGGCCGGCGTCGTGACCGAGCTGGCCGAGCGGATCGCGGGCGGCGAGCGCGCCGTGACCGGGCTGATGATGGAGAGCTTCCTGGAGGCGGGACGCCAGGAGCTGGGCCCGGACATGGTCCGCGGCCGCTCGGTGACCGACGCCTGCATGTCCTGGCCCACCACCGACGAGCTGCTGGGCACGCTCGCCGACGCCGTGCGCCGCGGCCGCCGCTGAGCCCGGGCCGCTCACCCCGGGCCGTCCAGCCGGTCGAGGACCCGGCGACGCAGCAGCTCGTACTGGGCGCGGCAACGGCGCGGCGGGCCCTCCGGCCGCACGACCACCCGGGGCGGGTGGACCTCACCCGGGCCGAACTGGTCCCGGGTGAGGTCCACCTCGGCGCCGCCGGGCAGCCGGTTCCACCAGTGGTAGCCCTGCAGCGTGCCGTCGGCGTGCCACACCTCGGCGAGCAGCAGGTCACCGCCGAACAGGTCGTGCAGGACCAGCGCCGTCGCCCCGCACTGGCCCCGCGACGGACGGTCCGGCGTCCAGTCGCCGACGTCCGCGACGTCGCAGGTGTCGCGGCTCCAGGAGGCGCGCAGCGCGGCCACCACCCGCGACGGGACGGGTGGCGAGGCCGGGGGCGACGGCGGGGCGGTGGTCATGGCTCCGACGCTACGACCGACCCCCGACAGTTCCGCTTCGCCGCAGCTCAGCGGTCCCGCGGGCCGAGGTGCCGGGCCATCAGGACGTCGTCGACGGCGACCCCGTCGACCACGAACTCGGCGCGCAGCACGCCCTCCTCGACGAAGCCGCAGCGGCGGTACAGCTCCCGGGCCCGGGTGTTCGGCCCGAGGACCCGCAGCGTGACCTTGTGCCCGCCGGTGTCGCGGGCCCGGGCCACCGCGGCGTCGACCAGCGCGCGGCCGACGCCGCGACCGGCGTGGCCGGGGTGCACCGCCAGACCCCCGATGTAGCGGACGTGGTCGTGCGCCGGGACGGCGGGCGGCGCGTGCCCGACGATCACGAACCCGACCACGGCGCCGTCGTCGGCGACGAGCACGTCCCCGACCGGGGTCCGGTCGAGGAACGGTTCGGGCCGCGGCGGAGCGGGGCTGACCTCGGCCGTCCAGGTCAGGGCATCGATCCGGGTCAGCTCGGGGTCGTCGGCGGGCGCCGCGGGCCGGACGGTCAGCACCGCGGGACCGGACGGCCGACGGGCCGGTCCATCCGGGTCTCGCTGATGCCGTCGGGGCGCTCGACGACGCCCCGGTCGACGAACCCGAGCCGGCGGTAGAACGCCGCGGCGCGGTCGTTGCCGACCACCACGTGCAGCGCCAGCGTCCGCGCGCCCCACCCGGCGGCGCGGTCGAGGACCGCGTCGACGAGCGCGGTCGCGGCGTCGCCCCCGCGCGCGTGCGGGGCGACCCAGAGGGCGATGAGGTCGGCGACGCCGTCGTCGTCCGGCGGGACGGCCACGACCTGCCCGGCGGGTCGGCCGCCGACCTCGACCACCAGGTACCGACCGGGCGCGGCCAGCCGGTCGCGCCATTCCTGCTCGCCCGCGCCGAGCCAGTCGGTGAGCCGGCTGTGGAACGCGTCGGGGGCCTCGGCCAGGGCGGCGAGGCGCAGGTCGCGCCAGGTCTCCCAGTCGTCGGGGCCCAGCTCCCGGACGGTGATCACGCATGGCCTCCCGGACGGACGGAGGCGCCGAACCTAGCAGCGCCCCGCAGCGCTCCCGCCGCCCGTCCGGCGATCGTCGATCCTGATGAGCCTGGTCCGCACGGCGCAACATCGACCCGCCGTCCGACGAGAGGACCGGCATGACCACGCCGCGCCGCCGTACGCGTCCGACCGGGCCCGCCTCCGCCGGCACGGACCGTTCCGCGGCCCGGACCGCGGCCGGATGTCCCTGATCCCGCCCGGCGGGCGACGAGATGCCGGGTCGCCGCAACCGGGTGTCACCCGTTCGGCAGAATGGTGAGCGTGGATCCCCGGGCGGTGCGCACGCGACGGCGTCTCCAGGACGCGCTGCTCGCGCTGGCCAGGGACCGCTCGCTCGAGTCGATCACGATCGCGGACGTCGCGGAGCACGCGTCGGTGAACCGCAGCAGCTTCTACCAGCACTACACCGACAAGGAGATGTTGCTGGCCGACGCGCTCGCCAACCGGGCGGCGGACGCCGGGGCGGACCTGTCGGACCTGTCGATCGACGACATCGGGCCCGAGCCGCCCGCGGCCCTGCTGCGCTGGTTCCACCACCTCGCGGAGCACGCGCCGTTGTACCGGCAGGCACTCGGCGGTGCCGCGGCGCCGGACGCGGCGGCCGGGATGCGCCGTCGGATGCAGTCGGTCGTCGCCGACACGACGGTGGGTCTCGGCGTCTCCGAGGACGCGTTCGGCATGCCGTTGGACGTGTTCGCCGCCGGCCTGACCTGGACGCTGCTCGGCGTCGCGGCGAGCTGGCTGGAACGCGATCCGCTGCCCCCACCCGAGGTCGCCGCCGGGTGGGCGTGGCGGATGCTGGTCCGCCGGGACTTCTGAGCTCCGCTCGGAGGGGCCGGTCGGCCGTACCGCCCGGGCCGGGTCAAGCGGCCCGGGCGGTACGCGCCTCACGGGTGTCCCGCGGCGCTCAGCCCTGCACGATGCCGGAGTTGCCCTGGTCGACCGTGGTGGTCGACTGCGACACCGGGCCGCCGGACAGCAGACCGCCGATGTTGATCGACGGGTTGACGGTTGCCGCGACGTCGATCAGGCCGCCGCGCTGCGAGGCGTACCCGCCACCGCCGTGCTTGCCGCCGGACTGCAGGATCCCGCTGTTGGAGTCGTCGACGGTGGTGGTCGACTGCTGCACCGGGCCGGAGTTCAGGATGCCGCCGATGTTGGCCGACGGGCTGACGTCCAGACCCAGCCCGACCAGGTCGTCGACCTGCACGGCGTCGCCCGCGCCGCAGCCGCTCTGCACGATGCCGGAGTTGGACCGGTCGAGCTTGGTGGTCTGCTGGGAGACCGCACCCTGGTTCAGGATGCCGCCGACGTTCAGCTGCGGGTCGACCGCGGCGTCGAGGCCGAGCAGACCGCCCTTCTGGTACGCCGAGGACGGCGCGCAGTCGCGACCCTTGTCGTGGTGCTTGCCGCCGTCGCCGTAGTCACCGGCGAAGGCCATTCCGGCCGAGCCCAGGACCAGCGGGACGGACAGGGCGCCGGCGGCGGCGATCCGCCGGGCGTTGCGACGGGCGGGAGTCGTCTCGGGGGCGTTCATGGCACTCCTTCTGTGGCGATGTGATCCGGCCGTCGTACTGACACTCCGTCACTGGCCGGTGCCGCAGAACGTACGGACGCTGATCACCCAAGCGAGAGCACCCCCTCGTTCGGGCGGCGTTATGTCCGTTCCTGTACGCACGAACCGACCGCTCGCCGCTGAACAACTACACAGAGTGCTATCCACCAGGTGTCGTTTAGCTACTCTCCGTATAAGAACGACAGCTCGCCGATCGTTACAGAAAGCACCTGAGAAGTGGCATGAATCACAGATACGCAACGAGGCCGGCGAACGGGCGTCTCTAGCTCCCGGAGTCACTGCCCACACCGGGCGGACACCTCGCGATACCCCCATCCACCTGCGGGAATGGGCCGGACGGCGTGACGGGACTCGACCGTTCGTCGCGCGGGGCGTGGCCGCCGGGTGTGTATCGATCGCCGAACGGCAGCCCGGAACGGGACTGGACAGCGCTTCGCGCCAGACTGTCGCGCGCCGGTCAGGCCCTCAGAATGGTCAACGACGTGGTCCGTCCGGAGTAACGCTGTCGGGGTGGATCCACACCCGGACGGGTTGTTCGGGGGTCGACGTCGCTTTGGGAGCCACGGTCGTGGTCGGCGAGGACCGGCGGCGCCCGGCCGTCGCGGGCCGGAAACCCGGTGTCGCGCGGGACGGACGACCGCGATCCTGGGCGGGTGCACATCGGACTGCGGCGCCTCGACGAGCCCCTGCTGGCGGCGTTGTGCGACACGGCGGTCGCCGGGGCGGACCCGCTCGGGGTGATGCCGCCGGTGCCCGGTCCGCCGGGGTGGACGGTGCGGCGGCGCGCGGCGTTCGTCGCGTTCCACCGGGAGCGGTCGGTCACGGCACCGAGACCGGTGGAACGGACCTGGGCGGTCGTCGTCGACGGGGAGGTGGCCGGGGCGGCGCGGCTGGCACCGGTCGACGGCGGCGAGGAGGCCGGGATCTGGCTGGCCCGGCCGTGGCGGGGCCGCGGCGTCGGTGCCACCGTGCTGCGGATGCTCGTGGAACGTGCCGACGGACCGGTCGTCGCGGAGACCACCGCGGACAACGGCGCAGCGGTCGCGGTGCTGCGCGGGCTCGGGGCGGGCGTGACCGTCGAGGGCGACGCCGTGCACGCCCGGTGGGACCGGGCTGCCGGGCGGCCGGGCAGCGATGCGGGCAGGGCGGTCCTGGCCGCGGGCCGACGGCACTCGGCCGGGCTGCGGGCCGACGGGACCGTCGTCGCCGCGGGCGACCGCACCGGCGGGCGCTGCGACGTCGACGGCTGGACCCTCGCCGTCGGCGCACCGGGATCGACCGGCGGCCGGTACTCACCACCCGGGCCCGGGTGACCGCTCAGTTCCCGCCGCCCGCGCGGTCGTACCGGTCATGTCCGCAGCACACACCGCCCGCCGGATGTTCGAGCTGATCGAGCCGATCTGCCTGGTCACCTACCTCACCGACGAGCCGAACGAGGAGCTGGCCGCGCTCGGTCACCGCACCTACTGGGACGGCTACTTCGCGAGCCGCGCCGCACCGCTGGGCCGAGTCCCGGCCGAGGTCGTGCACGCGGCGTTCTACAGCTTCGCCGACGGCGAGGCCGCCCGGCACATCCCGAGCGCCTGGGCGACCGCCGCACCGGAGGAGTCCTTCGCCGCGTGGCGCCGGGGTAGCGTCGCGGCGCTGCGCCGGATCCTCGGCACCGAGGTGTCCGACTCCCCCGGCGTGGCCCGCGCCGCCGACCTGCTCACCACCGCTGCGACGGGCGCGCCCGTCGAGGGCCGGGTGATGTACGCCGGGATGCGCACCCTGGAGGTCCCCGCCGACCCGCTGACCCGGTTGTGGCAGTCCGCGACGACGCTGCGCGAGCACCGCGGCGACGGGCACGTCACCGCCCTGCTCGCCGAGCGGGTCGGGGGCACCGAGGCCCACCTGCTGTCCGCGCTGGACATGGGCATCCACCCGCCGGAGACGTTCGGGCGCGTGCACCACCTGCCGGCGGCCCGGCTGGCCGAGGTCATGGCCGGGCTGCGGCGACGCGGCCTGATCGACGACGACGGGTGGCTCACCGACGGGGGCCGGGAGGTCAAGGCGCGCGCCGAGGCGCTGACCGACGAGCTCGCCGCACCGCCGTACGCGGCCCTGTCCGACGCGGAGCTCGACGAGCTGGTGGCGGGCCTGGAGCCGCTGTCCACGGTGATGTCGGCGGCCTGGTCGCAGTGACCGTCGGTCAGGGCAGCAGCGCCGCCACCGCCGCCCGCGCCTGCCGCGCCGGCTCCGGGCTCCCGCTGATCGCCGCGGTCACCATCGCACCCTCCGCGAGCAGGCAGACCGGCTCGACGGGGTCCACCCCGGCCGCCGACGCCCACCCCCCGAGCTCCCGGTGGAACAGCTCCTTGTGCCTGCGCACCTCACGCAGCACCGGCTCCGAGGTACTGCCGAGCTCGCCGTAGGCGTTGATCCAGGCGCAGCCGCGGAACCCCGGCCGGGCGAACCACTCCCCCAGCCAGTCGAAGGCGGCGAGGAGCCGCTGCCGCGGGTCCTCGACCCGGGTCACGTACGCCGCCAGGTCGGCACGCCACCGCTCGTCGCGCCGACGGAGCACCGCGACGACGAGGTCCTCCTTGGTGGCGAAGTCCCGGTAGATCCGCTTGAGCGGGAGCCCCGACGCCGACCTGACCTGGTCCATCCCGACGGCCCGGATGCCGCGCTCGTAGAACAGCAGCTCCGCCGCCTCCAGCAGGCCGTCCCGGTCGAGACGGGCCTGTTCCTCGGTGATGGCCGCAGGCACCGATGACCTCCTTGACATCGAGAACGGTCGTTCCCTACGTTACCGGAACGCATCGAGAACGATGGTTCTCGACCCATCGAGGAGGCAGCCGTGGCCGAAGGCCGTCCGCCCTACCCGCCGTTCACGCCGGAGACCGCGCGACAGAAGGTGCAGGCCGCCGAGGACGCCTGGAACACCCGTGACCCGGAGCGCGTCGCGGGCGCGTACACACCGGACTCGGTGTGGCGCAACCGCGACACCTTCGCGACCGGCCGGCAGGAGATCGTCGAACTGCTGACCGCGAAGTGGCAGCGCGAGCAGGACTACGCGCTGCGCAAGAGCCTGTGGGCGTTCGACGACAACCGCATCGCCGTCCGGTTCCAGTACGAGTCCCGCGACGCCGACGGCCAGTGGTGGCGCAGCTACGGCAACGAGCTGTGGGAGTTCGACGAGCTGGGGCTCATGCGGCGGCGGGAGGCCAGCATCAACGACGTCCCGATCACCGAGGCGGAACGGCGGATCCATGGCCCGCGCCCCGACTCCGAGCGGGGTGTCGACATCCCGCTGCAGTGAGCGACGTCAGACCGTGTCCGCGCCGATGGTGTTCCGCATCCGGGTGAGCAGGTCCTGCTGTTCCCGCCCGGGCTGGTCCGGCGCCGCGGGCCGGATGCGGCCGTCGACGTCGTGCAGCGGGATGTCCGAGCGCCCGATCGCGGAGATGCGGGCCATCGACCAGCGGGAGAACACCCGGGAGTCCACCGTCGTCGACTCGAGGACCGACACGTCGGTGTGCCGGTCGTCCGCCTCGATCTTCTCGAACAGCCCGGTGACCACCGCCTCGTCGCCCTCCAGGGTCTGGACGAACCAGTTGTCCGAGATCAGCAGCGCACCGGTCACACCGGCCTTCTTGTTCTTCGACCGGGCCACGTCGAAGATCTCGGCGAGGACCTCGTCGCGGCGGTCGCGGGGCACGGTGCTGTGGCTGCGGTAGATCAGCCTGTGGACCTGCTCGGCCATCTGGCTCCCCCGTGTCGATCGGGCCGCCTCACCGGAGACGGGCGCGGAACCGTCACGGACCCGGATCCCGGGTGATCGTCACGGCCGACCCGACGGTAGTGGCGTACGACACAGTCCGACGTCGCGATATGAGACATCCTGTCGGAAGATCAGCCGCTACCGGACCCCGTCGAACCGGACGTCCACCCGGACCTGTCGTCCGTCCCGAACCGCCACACCGTGGTCCGGTCGTTCCTCACCGTCGACCCGGACCCGCAGCGGTGCGCCCTCGCCGGTGAAGTTGCGCCACCAGTTCTTCCGGTCCGGCAGCTCGACACGGATGACGCCGCCGTCGCCGGCGGGCTGGAAGGCCACGGGAAGCCGGAACTCCGTGCCGGATCGGCGTCCGTGGTAGCTGATCTCCGTCAGCGGACCGAGCCGGCCCGAGCGCGCGAGGGGCGCGACGACGGTGTTGACGACCCGGGCCATGCGCTGGAGGAGGTTCACGCTCCGCCAGGGTAGCCGCCTCCGACCGACACCGCCCGCGTCGCGACCGGGCGGTCGGGGCAGGTCAGCAGTCGCTCCGGGGCACCAGGCCCCGCTCGCACAGGTACTGCATCTGGGTCTCGCCGCTGGTCGGTGCCCGCCCCGCGGACGTACCCGGGTCGAGGTACCCCTGGTAGGCGGAGCACGACGGGTCGAACCGGCCGGCCGCCATCGCCCGCGCCGCGCAGTCGGCACCGGAGGTCGTCGCCCTGCTCCGCTCGGCCTCCCGCGCCTCGGCCGCCGCAGCCCGGTCCATCGCCCGGCGGGCCGCGGTGATCGCGCCGTCCACCGCCGCGCCCGGCACGGACGCCGCCGGACCGACCCGGAGCAGCACACCGGTGGCGGGTGCGAACCGGGCGGACACCGGAGCGACCGCGGGTTCCGGGACGGTGCTCGGCTCGGCCCCGGACGCCGCGGCGCACGCACTGGTGGCGAACACGGCGGCGACGACGGCTGCCACGGCGAAGCGGCCCATGCCCATCGTCGTTCCCCCAGCCGGTCGCTCCGGCCTCGCTCGCCGAGGCCTCGCGCACAGTGTCGTGGGTGGCGCGACGACGGTCAGCGTGTGCGCCGGATCGTCACCCCTTCTGATGAGCGGGGTGCGGAGACGGGGCGGGTCGGACGTTGAAAGGGAACGACTCTGCACGATCCGCGGACCTGCGGCGTTCGCGATCGCACACTCGGGATCTCGCGGAAGCCTGCTGCGCGGTACAGCGATGATCAGACGGCCGCTGCGTCGGCCACCGTCACCCAGGCAGCCGCGCGATCGGCGTCGACGCCGGCGGATCGGGCGATACTGCGACCGAGGAGGTGAGCCGTCTCCAGGTCGTCGTAGCTGAGTTTCAGGGCAAGCACGGCGACGTCGTAGGCGGCTTCGCCGTTCATCCCTCGGGGGGCGATGAACCACAGCCGCGAGTTGCCGTGGAGCACGTGGGGCGGCGAGAGGTCGGCGTGGCACAGGCCGGCCGGCATGTCGGTGGCGAGCTGGTCGAGAACGACACCGGCGTCCGGATCGGTCAGCCGTGCCCGGAGCCACGGCACCATGCTCGGCACCGAGGGCACGCCGTCCTCGTCGGCGAGGGTGCGCAGCATCGCGGCTGCACCCTCGAGGTCCCGCGGCCGTGGCTCCCGCTCGGCGAACGATGCCCCGGGCTCGACCGCGTCCAGCGCGGTCCACGTGCTCGTGGGTGTGTTCCGCAGGAGATGGACCGCAGGCGCCAGACCAGCACGCGCGAGCTGCTCCAGCACCGCGGCCTGGTGAACGGCGTCCGGGTCGGGGCTCGACCGCAGGACCACCCGAGCACCGGCGCTGGTCGTCGCCTCCACCAGGTGGGCAGACCCGGCGGAGAACGTCGTGCCGGTCGGCGTGACCGAGAGCGCGGCGCAGACCTCGGCCAGCTCGACGGGGAGCGCCTCGATCCAGGCGGGTGCGCGGTCGGGCCATCGCGCGTGTGCGGCTCGGGCGACGTCGGGGTGCAGCGGGGTCACGGGCGCAGTGCGGTGGCGACGGCGGACCGGGTCAGACGTTGAACCGGAACTCGACCACGTCGCCGTCGTGCATGACGTAGTCCTTCCCCTCCATCCGCACCTTCCCCGCGGCCTTCGCGGCGTTCATCGACCCCGCGGCGACCAGGTCGTCGAAGGACACGATCTCGGCCTTGATGAAGCCCCGCTCGAAGTCGGTGTGGATGACCCCGGCCGCCTGCGGCGCGGTGGCGCCCTGCGGGATCGTCCAGGCCCGCGACTCCTTGGGCCCGGCGGTCAGGTAGGTCTGCAGCCCGAGGGTGGCGAACCCGGCGCGGGCCAGCTGGGCCAGTCCCGGCTCGTCCTGCCCAATCGACTCCAGGAGCTCGGCGGCGGAGGAGTCGTCGAGCTCCAGCAGCTCGGCCTCGACCTTGGCGTCGAGGAACACGGCGCGGGCGGGGGCGACGAGCTCGGTGAGCTCCTTGCGCCGGGCGTCGTCGGTGAGGACGGCCTCGTCGGCGTTGAAGACGTAGAGGAACGGCTTCGTCGTGAGCAGCGTCAGCTCGCGCAGCAGCTCGGTGTCGGCCTCGGCCTGGAACAGCGTCCGGCCCTCGTTGAGGATCGCGACGGCGGCGTTCGCGGCGTCGAGGACCGGCTTGCGGTCCTTCTGCGTGCGGGCCTCCTTCTCCAGCCGCGGCACCGCCTTCTCCAGCGTCTGGAGGTCGGCCAGGACCAGCTCGGTCGCGATCGTCTCGATGTCGCTCGCGGCGTCGATGCGGCCGTCGACGTGCACCACGTCCGGGTCGTCGAAGACGCGGACGACCTGGCAGATCGCGTCGGACTCGCGGATGTTCGCGAGGAACTTGTTGCCCAGACCCGCGCCCTCGGACGCGCCCTTGACGATGCCGGCGATGTCGACGAACGACACCGTCGCCGGGATGATCTTCTCCGACGAGAAGATCTCGGCCAGCTTCCCCAGGCGCTCGTCGGGGAGCGGGACGACGCCGACGTTGGGCTCGATCGTCGCGAACGGGTAGTTCGCGGCGAGCACGTCGTTGCGGGTCAGCGCGTTGAACAGGGTCGACTTGCCGACGTTGGGCAGGCCGACGATGCCGAGGGTGAGGGACACGGACGACCAGGGTAGTCGGGACTCCTCAGCCCGGTTCGAGCCGGTAGCCCGCACCGCGCACCGTCGCGATCCAACCGGCGCCGAGCTTACGACGCAGATAGCGCACGTAGACGTCGACGACGTTGGACGAGGCCCCCGACTCGGCGGGCCCCCACACCAGCCGGAGCAGCTGGTCGCGGGACAGCACCTGGCCCGGGTGGCGCAGGAACGTCTCGGCCAGCGCGCACTCGCGCGTGGACAGCTCGACGGTGCGGCCGTGCACGCTCACGTGCCGGGTGCGGGGGTCGAGCTCGAGTCCGTGGAAGGTCAGCAGGTCCGGGTCCGGGACCGGGCGGGCGCGCTCCAGCCGCAACCGGATCCGGGCCACCAGCTCCTCGAACCGGAACGGTTTGGCCATGTAGTCGTCGGCGCCACCGGTCAGCCCGGCGACGGTGTCGTGCACGCTGTCGCGCGCGGTCAGGATGATCACCGGAACGCTGCTGCCGGCCGCCCGCAGTCGTCGCAGCACCTCGAAGCCGTCCATCCCGGGCAGCCCGATGTCGAGCACCAGCAGGTCGAACCCCCCGGACACGGCGTGGTCGTGCACGCCGGGCCCGTCGGCGACGACCGTGACCTCGAACCCGGCCCCGACCAGGCCCTTCTTCACGAAGGACGCGATGCGCGGCTCGTCCTCGGCCACCAGGATCCGGCTGGTCACGTCTCGCTCCTCGGCAGGTCCAGCGTGAAGGTCGCCCCGTGCCCGGGAGTGCTCTCGAGCAGCACGCGACCGCCGTGCGTCGTCGCGATGGCCTCGACGATGGACAGCCCGAGCCCGGCGCCGTCGGAGCGGGGTGCGTCGTCGCCGCGCGCGAAGCGCCGGAACACCCGCTGCCGGTCCTCCGGTGCGATGCCCGGTCCGGTGTCGGCCACCCAGATCCGCACCCGCCCGTCGACCGCCTCCGAGCCGAGCGCGATCCGGTCGCCGTCGCCGGTGAAGCGGGTCGCGTTGTCGGCCAGCGCGACGACGGCCTGGGTGATCCGCTGCGGGTCCATCCGGCACCGCACCGCGGCCACCGCCTCCAGCCGCCAGTCCCGGTCGGCGAGGCCGGTCAGCTTCTCGAACAGCTCCCGGGTCAGTGCGGCGACGTCGACGATCTCGGTCCGGAGCAGCGACGGCTGCTCGGCCCGGGTCAGCGCGAGCATCTCCGACACCAGCCGGTTCATCCGCTCCAGCTCGTCGTCGACCAGGGCGACGGTCTCGACGACGTCGTCGGGGTCGTGCGGATCGAGCACCCCGAGGTGCCCCCGCACGATGGTGATCGGGGTGCGCAGCTCGTGCCCGGCGTCGTCGACGAACCGCCGCTGGGACACCATCCCGCTCTGCACCCGGTCGAGCATCGCGTTCAGCGTGATGGCCAGCTCGGCGATCTCGTCGCGGGCCTGCGCGCGCTGCGGCACCCGACGCGAGAGGTCCCGCCCGGTGATGGTGTTGGCGGTCGCGGCGACGTCGCGCAGCGGCCGCAGGATGCGCCCGGCCACCAGCCACGCCCCGACCGCGGACAGCAGCGCCGTACCGAACCCGACCAGCCCCATCAACCGCGCGGCCTCGTGGGCGAAGTCGTGCTCGCGGTCGGTGAAGTAGCCGATCACGATGACGCCGCGCTGCGGGTCGCCGGCGAGCCCGACCGGCAACGCCGACCAGCGAACCTCGCCCGCCGAGCTCTCGTAGGACCCGCGGGTGGGACGACGGACGTCGGCGACCAGCGCGGTGAACGCCGGGTCCTCGCGCAGCAGCACCCGCGGGCTGGTCCGCCGGGACTCCCAGCGGAAGCGCCCGTCGAGGTAGCCGAGGAACTTCTCGTTCGGCCGCGCGACGTTCGCGGCGATCACCGACCGCAGGATCTCGTCGACCGAGGAGTACGGCCGGCCGGTCGTCGGGTTGATGCCGGTCTCGGTGACGCGGGCGAACTCGGCGATCTCGGAGTTCAGCGCCCCGTCGATCCGGCGGTCGGTCTCGTCGATCAGCAGCATCCAGGTCAGCAGCGTGACGACGCCCAGCGAGGCCAGCACCAGCAGCACAACCCACCCGACGATGCGGGTGCGGGCCCCGATCGCCCGACCGACGCGGCGGGGCCCGGGGCCGGACCCGACGGCCTCGGTCGCGATGATCGCCTCCAGTTCGTCCGTGCCGGTGACCATGATCCCGTACCCGCTGCGGGACGGGCGCACCGTGGGCAGCGCTCTCGTGCCGACACCCGGCGCGGATGAGCACCGTCGGTCGCCGATGCAGCTCCGTTGGGAGTAAGACCTACTCCGCCACGCGTCGCACAGGTGACACACAGCCATCATCGAGCCGCTCCCACCACCCGGACGGCCGAGCACCACATCCGTCCGGGCCGAGCTTCGACGACCGCTTCGCCTGCGATCGGGGATGGGCCCCGGGCGCGCTCTGCCCCTGGACCGGACCCCGGACACCGGTGACCGATTCCCGCCAGTGACGACGGCCGCCCAGTGGCATCGTCGGTGCCGTGCTGCTCGACCACGACTCCTGCTACCGCGCCGTCGCCGCCAAGGACGCGCGGTTCGACGGCCAGTTCGTCACGGCCGTGCGCACCACCGGTATCTACTGCCGTCCGTCCTGCCCGGTACCGCCCCCGCGCTCGCACAACGTCGAGTTCCTGCGGACCGCGGCCGCCGCGCAGACCGCGGGCTACCGGGCCTGCCGGCGGTGCCTGCCCGACGCCGTCCCCGGCTCGCCGGAATGGAACCTGCGTGCCGACGCCGCGGGGCGGGCCATGCGCCTGATCGCCGACGGCGTCGTCGAGCGCGACGGGGTTCCCGGGCTCGCGTCGCGGCTGGGCTACTCGACCCGCCAGCTCGGCCGGATCCTCACCTCCGAGGTGGGTGCCGGGCCGTTGGCATTGGCCCGCGCGCAGCGCGCGCACACCGCCCGCATCCTGGTCGAGACCACCTCGCTCGGGCTGGCCGACGTCGCGTTCGCCGCCGGGTTCGGCAGCGTCCGCCAGTTCAACGACACCGTCCGCGCCGTCTACGGCGTCCCGCCCTCCCAGCTGCGCGCCGAGGCCGCCCGCCGCACGCGCAGCCGCGAGCCCGGCCCGCCCGGGGCCCTCGTGCTGCGGCTGCCCTACCGGTCCCCGTTCGACCCGCACGGCCTGCTCGACCACCTCGCGGCCCGTGCCGTCGCCGGTGTCGAGACCATCAGCGGCGGCACCTACCGCCGCACGCTGCGGCTGCCGCACGGACCGGCCGCCGTCGCACTGGACCTGACCGTGCGGCCCGGGGCCGTGGTGGCGACGCTGCGGGCGTCCGACCCGCGGGACGTCGGGCCCGCGGTCTCGCGGCTGCGCCGGCTGCTCGACCTCGACGCCGACCCGCTCGCCGTCGACGCCGTGCTGGGTGCCGACGACGCACTCGGCCCCCTGGTCACCGCGACGCCCGGGATCCGGCTGGCAGGCACCGTGGACCCCGCCGAGACGGCGGTCCGCACGGTGCTGGGTCAGCAGGTGTCGGTCGCCGCCGCCCGCACCGCCGCGGCCCGGCTCGCGGCCACGCACGGGGCGCCGCTGCCCGCGGAGCTGTGCGACGACGGCGGGCCGCACCTGCTGTTCCCCGAGCCGGGAACCCTCGTCGACGCCGATCTCGCGGGCCCGGCCCGACGGGCGTCGTCGCTGCGCGGGCTGTGTGCCGCGCTCGCCGACGGCACCCTCGCCCTCGACCCCGGGCGCGATCCGGACGACCTGCGCGCCGAGCTGTGCGCGCTGCCCGGGATCGGCCCCTGGAGCGCCGGCTACCTGGCCATGCGCGTCCTGGGCGACCCCGACGAGCTGCTCGCCTCCGACCTCGCGGTGCGCCGCGGCGCCGAGGCGCTCGGACTGCCCGGCGACGAGGCCGCGCTCACCGCGCGCGCCCGCGCCTGGGCCCCCTGGCGGTCCTACGCCGCCACCCATCTCTGGCGGGCCGCGACGTCCGCCGCCACCACCACCGCTCGGAGGAGCGCATGAGCACAGCAACGTGGTCCACACGGGACACCCCGGCCGGACCGTTCACCGCGGTCGTCGACGACGACGGCCACGTCCTCGCCTCCGGCTGGACCGCCTCGGTCGACGAGCTGCTGGCCCTGGTGCACCACTCACTGGCCCCGACAACCGTGGTCGAGGGCGACCTCGGCGCGGTCGGCGAGGCGGTCGACCGCTACCACGACGGCGAGCTGTCGGTGATCGACGACGTGCCCGTCCGCCAGCGGTCCGGCCCCTACCGGGAGCTGGCGTGGGACGTGCTGCGGACCGTGCCCGCGGGGGCGCCGGTCACCTACACCGGCTACGCCGAGAAGACCGGCCGCCCCGCGGCGGTGCGTGCCGCGGCCGGCGCCTGCGCGTCCAACGCGGCGGCGCTGTTCGTCCCGTGCCACCGGGTGCTGCGCAGCGACGGGACCCTGGGCGGGTTCCGCTACGGCCTGGCCGTGAAGCGGTGGCTGCTGGAGCACGAGGCGGTCTGAGACCGTCCCGGCGACCGCGGATCGCGCGCCGCGGCCGCCGGGTGCCCCGGCACCGGTGCCCCCGGGTCAGCCCTCGGTGACCGGTCCGACCTGGATCCCGGCGTCGACGCCGATCGGCCCCCGGGCCAGGAAGCTGCCCGGGATGTCACCGCCGGGACCGTGCAGCGAGAACTCCAGCTCGTTCGCCGGGGTGGGCCCGGCGGAGTTGCGGATCTGCACGTCGAACTGCACGGGCTCCCCCGGCCCGAACTCGACGGCGCGGGTCTGGTCGCCGTAGGGCACCGCGACCTCGGAGGCGCGCGGCGAGCCGTTCAGGCTGAACACCAGGTCCGACGGCGATCCGGACAGCAGGCACGGCGCGGTGCCCGGGGCCGCGCTGAGCACGACCGAGTAGTGACGGTGCCCGGCGCTCGCCGGCGCCGGGTGGATGGTCGCCTGCTGGTTCGCCGGTCGGCAGGCGCTGGGCGCCGGGTCCCCCGCCGGCGTCGCGGGTGCGGCCGAGGCGACCCCGGCCGGGACGAGCACGGCCGCGGCGGCGACAGCCAGGGCGGCGGTGGTCGTGGCGACCGTACGGCCAATGGTGCGGGCGAGTCGGGTGGTCATCACAGGTACCTCTCTCACTCTCGCGGCGTCCGGGCCCCCCGGCCCGGACCGTCGGCCCCCGAAGGTCCGACACCGGAGAAGACGTGTGCATAGCGAACCGGTTCGCCCCGCGTGGCATCCGTCTCGCCGGGGCAACCCACCCGGCCGCCGGCCGACCCCTGCGGTCCGGCGCGCGACACCGGACTCCGGACACGCCGGCGACCTGCGGCGACGCGGAACTGTCGGGGGTGCGGTGCATGCTGCGGGGGTGGACGTCCTCAGCCTGCTCCTCGGATCGACGCTCGGTGCGGCGGTCGCCGCCGCCGTGGTCTGGTCGGTGGCCGCCGCCCGGTTCCGTGCCGAGGCGGCCGAGGCGGCCAGGGCCGCCGCGAACACCGCCGCCACCACCCGGGCGGACGCCGCGGGCCTGCGCGCCGAGCGCACCGCGCTGCTCGAGCGGGTCGAGGAGCTGCACGAGTCGCTCGACGACGCGACGAACCGGGCCCGGCGCGCCGAGTCCGAGGCCGCCGGGGCCACCGCCGCGCTGCGCGCCGAGCGGGAGGCCCGGGCGCAGGCCGAGGCCACGACGGTGCGCCGTGAGGCCGAGCTGAAGGACTCCTTCGCCGCGCTGTCGCAGGACGCGCTGGCCCGCAACAACGAGGCGTTCGTGGCGCTGGCGGAGAGCCGGATCAAGGAGGCGACCGCCGCGGTCGCGGCCAGGGCCGACGGCGACCAGGCAGCCCGCGCGAAGGCCGTCGAGCAGCTGCTCGACCCGGTCTCGGCGGCGCTGGGCCGGGTCGAGGGGCAGCTGCGAACGGTGGAGAAGGAACGCGAGTCCGCCTATGCCGGGCTCCGCGAGCAGGTCAGGGCGATGGCGGCGAGCTCGGACAGGCTCGGCACCGAGACGAAGGCGCTGGTCAACGCGCTGCGGGCGCCGCAGGTGCGGGGCCGGTGGGGTGAGATGCAGCTGCAGCGGGTCGCCGAGATGGCCGGGATGCTCGAGCACTGCGACTTCTCCACCCAGGTGTCCGCCGCCGGGGAGGACGGCGGGGTCCGCCCGGACATGCTGGTCCGGCTCGCGGGCGGCAAGCAGGTCGTCGTCGACGCGAAGGTGCCGTTCGCGGCCTACCTGCAGGCGGTCGAGGCCTCCGACCCGGACGTCCACACCGAGCGGCTCGCCGCGCACGCCCGGCAGCTGCGCACGCACGTGGACCAGCTCTCCGCCAAGGCGTACTGGGAGTCGTTCGAACCCACACCGGAGTTCGTGGTGCTGTTCGTGCCCGGCGACCCGTTCCTGGAGGCCGCACTCCGCTCGGACCCGGGGCTGCTGGAGTACGCCTTCGGCCGCAACGTCGTGCTCTCGACGCCGACCACCCTCGTCGCGCTGCTGCGCACCGTCGCCTACGGCTGGAAGCAGGAGGCGCTGGCCCGCAACGCCGCCCAGGTGCACCGGCTCGGGCGCGAGCTGCACGGGCGCCTCGCGACGATGGGCACCCACGTCGCGAAGCTCGGCCGCAGCCTCGACGCGGTCGTGGACAGCTACAACCGGACCGTCTCCTCGCTGGAGGCCCGGGTCCTGGTGAGCGCCCGGAAGTTCACCGAGCTGCAGGTGTCCGACACCGAGCTGGAGACCCCCGCGACCGTCGACCGGACCCCGCGTGGGGTCTCCGCACCCGAGCTGGTCGCCTCCGCCGGGGACTCGCTGGTGTCCCTGGAGGACCTCGGGCGGCCCGACCACAACCGGACGGACGGCACCCGATCCGGCGGTGGCCGACCCGACGGCGCACATCCGGGCACGTTCGGCGACGGCGACACGGAACACGACGAGGCGGCCGGGACACCGTGGCGGGAGGGGTTAGGCTGACCGGGTGACCACGGCCCGATCGAGTTCGGCCCGCCGGCCCGGCCGGGGGTCCGCCCCCGCGCGCGGTGGCTGGCCGGTGCGCGAGCGGTCCCTGCTCCCCCCGGTCCTCGGGGTCCCGCCGCTGGCGGCGACCGGCCTGGCCGTCGGCACCACCGCTCTCGGGGTCCTGGTGGACCTGCTGCGGATCGGCACCGTCGGCCGGGTGTTCGAGGTCTGCTACCTGCTCGGTTGCGTGCTCGCGGTGTCCTGGGTCCGCCGGCGCAGCCTGTTCCTGCCGGCCGTGCAGCCGCCGCTGCTGCTCGCCGTCGTCGTGCCGCTGGTCGCGGTGCTCATCGGCGCCCCGTCCGGTGGCGGCGCGGCCCAGAGCCTGCTCATGGCGGGCGCGCCGCTCATCAACGCGTTCCCGGCGATGGCGGTGACCACGCTGGTCGTGCTGCTCGTCGCCGGCCTGCGGGTGCTGCGCCAGCGGCTCGGCCCGGACGACGTGGTCGGCCGGCTGCGGCAACGCCTGGGCCGAGACCCGGGCGGGTACGACCCGGACGGGCCCGGCGGGCGGCCCCGAGCGCCGCGCGGTGCGGGCACCCCCCGGCACGGCGACCGCGGCCCGGTCCCGCACCTCCGGCACCGCCCGCACCGGGTCGGCCACCGGGTCGACCCCGACCGGCTCAGCCCGACGCGACGCGGCCCGCACCGGGTCCACCGCGCGCGCCGGGTCCACCGGCACCGGGGTCTCGCGCACCGGCTCCGCAGCGCGCTCCACCGGGATCTCGCGCACCGGTTCGGCGGCACGCTCCACCGGGTCCGCGCGCTCCGGCTCCTCCCGCGCGGAGTCCTCCCGTGTCGATCCGTCCCGCTCCGAGCCCTCCCGCGGGTCGACGCGCGGGGCGACCGGCCGGACACGCCGCGACACCCGTTGACGGCCGAACCGGCGCTCCGCGTGCATCCGCCCAGGTGGACGGCCGGAACGTACCCCGCAGACCGCCCGGGTGACGACGGACCGGACAATGGGAGCAACCCACTGCCCTCCCGAGCGTCTTCCCCATCGGGGGCACGGCGTGACCCCGCCGCTCCCCCCGACGCACGCCGGAACCACTGGAGAGCCATGTCGATCACCCGCAGCCCCCGCAGGACGCGACCCGCGATCGTCGTCGCGCTGGTCACCGCGGCCGTCGCGCTGATCGGCGTCGGCACCGCGGTCGCCGGCACCCCGGCCGCCCAGGCCTTCCGGGACCAGCCGCTCGTCGCGGGCACCCCGTGCACCGTCACGGCCCGCGCCTGTGTCGACCTCGACTCGCAGCGCTCCTGGCTGTTCACCGACGGGAAGATCACCCACGGTCCCGTCCCGGTCGCCATCGGCGGCCCGGGCAAGGAGACCCCGATCGGCCACTCCCTGCGGGTGTACCGCAAGGAGCAGCTGCACAAGAGTGGCGAGTACACGATGACCAACGGCGAGCCCGCCCCGATGCCGTGGGCGGTGTTCTTCCAGGACGGCGGCATCGCCTTCCACGAGGGCCGCACCGACACCCCGTCGGCGGGCTGCGTCCGGCTCGCCCCGGAGAACGCGAAGCTCTGGTTCGACACCCTGCAGATCGGCGACCAGGTGCAGGTCGTGTCGGCGAAGCAGGTCCAGGCGGACCGCGCGGCGGGCTGACCGCCCCACCACCTGTACGACGCAGGCCCCGGACCGACTCGGTCCGGGGCCTGCGTCGTGCGTGACGGGCTCAGTTCACCGGGGTCAGGCCCAGCGACCGGCCGCGCGGCGGGCGCAGCTCACGGGGCAGCGAGAAGGTCAGCGTCTCCTCGGCGGTGTCGACCTCCTCGACCGAGCCGAAGCCGCGCTCGGCCAGGTACTCCACGACGCCCTGCACCAGGATCTCCGGCACCGACGCGCCGCTGGTGATCCCGACCGTCGTGACGCCGTCGAGCCACGACTCGTCGATCTCACGGGCGTAGTCGATCAGGTACGAGGCACCGGCCCCGGCGCCGAGGGCGACCTCGACCAGACGCACCGAGTTCGACGAGTTCCGCGACCCGACGACCAGCACGAGGTCGCAGCGCGGCGCCATCGTCTTCACCGCGACCTGACGGTTCTGCGTGGCGTAGCAGATGTCGTCCGACGGGGGGTTCTGCAGCTTCGGGAACCGCTCGCGCAGCGCGCGCACGGTGTCCATCGTCTCGTCGACGCTGAGCGTGGTCTGCGAGAGCCACACGACCTTCTCCGGGTCGCGGACGGTCACGGAGTCGACGTCGGCGGCGGACTCGACGAGCTGGATGTGCTGGGGCGCCTCACCGGAGGTCCCCTCGACCTCCTCGTGCCCGGCGTGCCCGACGAGCAGGATGTCGTAGTCCTCGCGGGCGAACCGCTTCGCCTCCTGGTGGACCTTGGTCACCAGCGGGCAGGTCGCGTCGATGGTCTGCAGGTTCCGGCCCGAGGCCTCGGCGCGGACCGCGGGCGAGACACCGTGCGCGGAGAACACGACGTGCGCGCCCTCCGGGACCTCCGACGCCTCGTCGACGAAGATCGCGCCGCGCTCGCGCAGCGTCTCCACCACGTGCTTGTTGTGCACGATCTCCTTGCGGACGTACACGGGGGCGCCGTACTGGTCGAGTGCCTGCTCCACCGCCTCGACGGCACGGTCGACGCCCGCGCAGTAGCCGCGGGGCTTGGCGAGCAGGACCTGCTTGGCAGAACCGGACATGCCCCCAGGGTACGGACCACCCCGGGAACGGGCAGCCGTACGTGACCGGCCCGACCGGGCGCCCGGCGCGACAGGCGACCGCGGATCGGGGGACAATGGCGTGCATGTCTCCGCTGCCGTTCCCCGTGCGGATCGCCGCCGGCCTCGTCGTGACCGCCGTCGAACAGGCCCGAGAGCTGCCGCGACACGCCGTCGAGCTGCCGGTGACCGCGGTCAGCCAGGCGTTGCAGGTGTCCATGCGGGTCCAGCAGCGGATCACCGAGCTGGCCATCAAGGGCGACCGCGCGCTGGGCACCCTGCGTCCCGCCGACGACGTCCCCAGCTGGGCGACCTTCGACGACGACCTGGCCGACGGCGCCGACCTCTCGCTGCCCGACCCGGAGCCGATCGCCCCGCCGCTGCCGCCCGCCGCCCCGGCCGGCTGCAACGGAACCGTGTCGTCGCTGCGGCCCGCCCGCACCGGCATCCCGATCGACCGGTCCCCGTCGTCCCGGCCGGCGGCGGCGTCGAACCGGGCCGAGGCGAGCGCGACCGTGCCGGCCGCGCTGCCCGAGTACCCGACGGTGACCGTGCCCCAGCTGCGCGGCAAGCTCCGCACGCTGAGCCTCGACGACCTCGCGGACCTCCTCGCCTGGGAGACCGCACACGAGAACCGGCCGCCGTACGTCACGATGCTGACGAACCGGATCGCGACGGTGTCCGAGAACCGTTGAGCGCCACGACCTCCGAGGAGGACCCGTGGCCGGTCCGCACGGTCGCCCGCAAGATCGCCGAGTGGGTCGACCGGCTCGGCGCGGTGTGGGTCGAGGGCCAGCTCGCCCAGGTCAACGCCCGCTCCGGGACCGCGTTCCTGACCCTGCGTGACCCGGCCGCCGACATCTCCCTGCAGCTGACGGCGCCGGCGGCGCTGGTGCGCGACGCCGGCGGCGCCGTGACCGAGGGCAGCCGGGTGATCGTGCACGGCAAGCCGTCGTTCTACCTGGGCCGCGGCACGCTGTCGCTGCGCGTCGACCGGATCCGCGCGGTCGGTCTCGGTGAGCTGCTGGCCCGCATCGAGCGGCTGCGCAGGCTGCTCGCCGCCGAGGGACTGTTCGACCCGTCCCTCAAGCGGCGGCCGCCGCTGCTCCCGCACACCATCGGTCTGGTCACCGGGCGCGACTCCGCGGCCGAGCACGACGTGGTCCGCAACGCGACCGCGCGCTGGCCCGCGGTGCGGTTCCGGATCGAGAACGTCGCCGTACAGGGCGGGCTGGCCGTGGAACAGGTCGTCGGCGCGCTGCGGGCGCTCGACCGCGACCCGGACGTCGAGGTCATCGTGCTCGCCCGCGGCGGCGGCAGCGTCGAGGACCTGCTGCCCTTCTCCGACGAGACGCTGTGCCGCGCCGTCGCCGCCTGCCGCACCCCGGTCGTGTCGGCCATCGGGCACGAGCCGGACACCCCGCTGGTCGACCACGTCGCCGACGTGCGCTGTTCCACCCCGACCGAGGCCGGACGCAGCCTGGTCCCCGACCTCGCCGAGGAGACCGCCCGGATCTCCGGGCTGCGCGACCGGGCCCGCCGAGCCCTGCACGGCTGGGTCGACCGCGAGCAGCACCGCCTCGACGACCTGCGCCGGCGGCCGGTGCTCGCCGACCCGCTGCGCATGGTCACCGCCCGGGAGGGCGAGATCGCCGACGCCCGCGCCACCGCCCACCGCGCGGTGCTGCGCCGGCTGGACCGGGCGTCGTCGGAGCTGGAGCACCTGGGCGCCCGGCTCGCCGCGCTCGGCCCGACCGCGACCCTGGCGCGCGGCTACGCGATCGTGCAGCTCGCCGACCGCACCGACGACGTGCCCCCGCTGCTGCGGTCGGTCGCCGACGCGCCCGCCGGAACCGGCCTGCGGATCCGGGTCGCCGACGGCGCGGTCGCCGCCACCGTGACCACCACCCCCGACCCGGAGACCCGATGAGCGACCGACCGGCAGTGGAGACCCTGGGCTACGAGAAGGCCCGCGACGAGCTCATCGAGGTCGTGCGCGCGCTGGAGGTCGGCGGCCTCGGCCTGGACGAGTCCGTCGCGCTGTGGGAGCGCGGCGAGGCCCTGGCCAAGCGCTGCGACGCCCAGCTCGCCGGCGCCCGCACCCGCATCGAGGAGAAGCTCGCCGACGCCGACGCCGACCCCGACGCCACCTGAGCCTCCGACACGGGAACCGGCGTCCCACACGGGTTCCGGCCCCGTGTGGGACGCCGCATCCGGTGTGGGAGGTCACCGGGGCGGCAGCCTTGCGCGGAGGCGGATCAGGAGGGCGGTGGGGGCGTCCAGGTCGCGCCAGGTCCACCGGACGACGTGCAGGCCCAGGTCACGCAGCCGGTCCTCGCGGATCTTCTCCTCGGTGATCACCTGACCCGCCGTCCTCCCCGGCGGGAGCAGACGCCCGTACTTCACCTCGCCGTCGAACTCCCCGACGACGGGCGGGCTGCCGTCCCACCAGAAGTCGACGGTCGCGCACCACCTGCCGCCGGCGTCCCGGACCTCGCGCTGCAGGTCGGGGACCGGGAGCCCGGCCGCGTGGAACAACACGCGGCTCCGTGACTCGCCGGGGCTCGCGGCGCGCCCGTCGGCGAACCGCGCCACGCGCACCGCGGCCGCCGTCCCCCGGCGACGACGCTCCGGGCGCGCCGCGGTCAGGAGCTCCGCGGTCCGGAGCCCGTACCGCCGGGCCAGACCGTCCGCGACGACGACCGCCTGACCGAACGGCACCGTCCTGGCCACGTCGGCGACGGTGCGGGCGGGGGTGGTCACCAGGAGCCCGCGCACCCACACCGTCTCCGCGGGATCGAGGGGCACCGCGTGGAGGACGAGGTCGTGTCCCCGGCGAGCCCCGGTCGGCGC
>NZ_VRMC01000199.1:0-3043 GCF_008369905.1 Pseudonocardia sp. EV170527-09 | reverse complement strand
CTTGAGCACGGCTACATCCTCTCAGCTCACCCACAGGGCAAGCCAGATCAGATGTCACCTACCCCTGCAGCAGACCCCAGAGCTGCGAGAATGTGATCCCAGGTGCCATCACCGACATAGCGGCGGTGGCGTTTCCACAGGGTCTGCCACGGACCGAACTCGACCGGGACATCACACCAGGCCAACCCGCAACGGAACCGGTAGATGACCCCTCGACCACCCTGCAGTGATCAGCGAACGGGCGGCCCGGCATCCCGTCCGACGAGGGCAGCAACGGCTCAAGTCGGGCCCACTGGACATCGGTCAGGACCGCACGACGCGACACCTGCTGATCATCGCGCAGCCCCGACCGGCCGAGTTAGGAGACACACCCTAGGGCTGTATCGCAGCCGCCGCACAGTGCGGTAGACGCCCGTTCCCGGTAGTCGCCGGAGTGCCGCAGGCTGCCCTGCCGCGTCCCGACCCTGCTTGTCGGTGTCCGGGTCCTGTTCTAGAATCCCTTTTCTTCCTCCTTGTGGGTGAGGTGCCCTTCCCATGCTTGTCGAATCCTAAAGGTCCCAGAGATCCCGGGGATCCCAGCCGACTCGACCGACGAAACCGGTGCAGGCGGTGCGGTCGGAGTGGCCGGCCCGGTCCGGTGGAGTCGGCGGTGCAGTTGGCGTTGTTCCCACCGGAGCGGGTGCGGGTCCGGCTGTAGCGTCGCTCAGTAGACGCTCTAACATGGCCTGCGCTGTCTCTAGCAACATTTGACTGATCAGCCCTGGCCACACCGAGGTTGATCTGACAGTCCCGTGAGGAGCTGGATGAATTGCGATTCGCTCGCGACCGACTTTTTCCTGATCGCCTATGACGAGATAAGGGACTGCCCGGCACTCGATCCGTACCGGTTGACCTGTGGTCTAGTCGGGGCACAGCTAGCTGAGCTAGTGATCGCGGGTTTGCTGACAGTCCGCGAGGACCGGTGCGTTCTCGACACGGGGAAGCGGCCAGGGAACCTGAGCAGGGGAGCGACCTTGACGCTAGATAACATTACGCGTGAACCACGGCGACACCCTGTCCGGGCATGGGTGGACACGCTCGGGCCGTCAGTGACTGAGCTAGTATGCGAGGAGCTTGTTTGCTGTAACGTGCTCACCGTCATCCACCGCCGCAGTCTACTTGGACGACGTCAGGCGTGTCTCGCGGTAGCTGATCCGTCGGCAGTACGCAAGCCGGGCATTATCCTGCGCACAATGCTGCGTCAGCCGGCGACGTTCACCCTTGAAGGTGCGATACTACTTCTTCTGCTCACAACGTTGGGCGCGGAGCAGCTACTCGAACCGGAGGTGGACCGGAATGCCGTCCGGTCGATCTCTGCGCAAGCGGGTGAGCATCTAGCTGGCCCGCTCGTTCAGCTAAGAGCTGGCTTGTCGGAGGCCAGCGCCGCGATCAGCCTTGCTGTGCGACGTTGACCACGGGTGACATCGCGCTTCTGCATTTGCGCAGTCTTCTCAGGGGGGTTATCGTAAGGTGGTGCGGATTGTGATAAGCCGAGCTAGTCGGTTGCCTGCTCCGGCCGCTAGTATCGTGTTGTTACTAGCTCGGTTGGTGCTCGGTGGTGTGTTGATCGCTCATGGCCTGCAGAAAGCCAGTCTCGGTGTCGAGGATACCACCCAGATGTTCGCCGGCATGGGAGTTCCCCTCCCTGCGCTGAGTGCGGCGGTGGTCATGGGGGTGGAACTGCTCGGTGGAGCAGCTCTGCTGGTCGGCGCAGCGACCGCTGCGGTGGGGCTCGTCGTGGCCGTGACCATGGTCGGTGCGGTGGTGTTCGTTCATCCTCCAACGGTTGTGTTCGTTGCTGAGGGTGGGTGGGAATTGGTCGGTGTCATCGCTGCTGCCGCGCTTGCGTTAGCCGCGACCGGCCCCGGCTTGTGGGCGGTCGACACTCTCTGGACCCAAACCAGGTACTCCGGCCCCGCTCATCCCACGCCGGAACAACCACCACCTCACCAGGCCTGATATTCCCTCGAATCGTAGAGGGCGTTCCGGGGGCTGTCCCCGGAACGCCTGAGCTTGATCTTTAACTTGTGCGCTGTCGTTATGCGGTGATGATGCGGTCACGTGTGACGGTCTTGCCGACGTCGTAGCTGGTCGCGGCGTGTCGGTTGCGGGAGCCGGGTGGGCGCCCGGAGCCGGGCCGGCTGGGTGTGGGCGCCCAGGCGGGGAGTAGGGTCGTTGGGCAGATGTGTCGAAAACTGCGTCGGACCCGGGCCGGGGTAAGCCGGCCAGGTGCGGGACTGTTTCAAGATCGGCTCTGGCACAGAAGCGGTGGTGTGACGTGTTCAGCTGAGCAGGATCCGTTGCCGGAGCAGCGGGAAGCCAGCTCGTCCATACATCTGCCGCTTGAGGAGTTTGGCCTTGGGATGCGCTGATCTTTGAGATGGTCCGGCTCGTCGTGTGGCCGGACAGCGACGATCGCGAAATTATGGGGCTGTGGACTGTCAGCAGCCTTCCTTCACCGATGTCGAGTACTGCAACCGGGGTTCCACAGATCAGGTAGCTGCCTAGTTCGCGAAAAGTGGGTCTGAGCTGGGGGAATGCCGGTTGGCCCGGTGACGGGGCGTGTCACTAGGTGTGATGTCCAGGGAGGTTGTCCCGTCCGGGGGCGGTGAGTCTGGCTGACAGACGAAGGCCTCCGGTGGGTGAAGCGGTTCCTAGACAGCTCCACTTCACAACCGGAGGCCTTCGTGTCCCACGCTAACGCCGCTCTGACCCCGCGCGCCCGGCTGCGGCTCGCTCAACTCGTCGTCGAGCACGGCTGGACCCACACCGCGGCCGCGACAATGTTCATGGTCTCCGCGCGGACCGCCAAGAAGTGGTCCGACCGCTACCGGGCCGAGGGGCCGGCGGGGATGGCCGACCGCAGCTCACGGCCGAGGTCCTCACCGACGAAGACCCGTGTCGGTCTGGTGCGGCGAATCGTACGGCTGCGCTGGCGGCACCGGCTGGGCCCGGTCCAGATCGCCGGGCGCCTGGGCATGGCCGCCTCGACCGTGCACGCGGT
>NZ_VRMC01000198.1:0-3048 GCF_008369905.1 Pseudonocardia sp. EV170527-09 | reverse complement strand
ACCGAACTCGTCACCGACGCGCTCGGCATGGCCATCACCCGTCGCAGTCCCGAACCGTACTCGGCGATCCTACATTCCGACCACGGCTCGCAATTCACGTCCTGGGCGTTCGGGCGCCGACTGATCGAGGCGGGACTAGTCGGTTCCATGGGCTCGGTCGGCGATTGTTACGACAACTCGATGGTCGAGTCCTTCTGGGGGACGATGCAGCTGGAACTACTCGACTCCAGATCCTGGAAAAGCCGCGCCGATCTTGCCAATGCGATATTCGAGTGGATAGAGTGCTGGTACAACCCGATCAGGCGCCACTCCAGCATCGGGATGCTCAGCCCAGCCGACTACGAAACAGCCCACACCCCACCACACCAAGATCACTGACCCCACACCGTCAGTGTCCGGCGCAGGGGGCCAAGCTCACGGGGCGTTCGTCGTGGTGCGGGAGTGCGGTGAGGCGCGGTGCGGTGCGGTGCGGGGGATCAGCCCACGCGGTCGCGCACCCAGTCGTGGAACTCGCCGATGTGGTGCTCGCTGGGCACGAGCACGCCCCCCTTCTCGTAGGAGCGCGAGTCCATCGCGAGCTGGCAGCGCTCGCAGGCGTCGAAGTCCTGCACGTTGACCCGGTGGAACAGCTCCACCGAGCGGTCGATGTCGGCGCCGGAGTCGACGACCTCGGGCAGGTAGAGCCAGTCGCAGACGACCAGGGTGCGCTCGGGGGTCAGCGGGAACATGCGGTGGAACACGACGTGGTCGGGGACCAGGTTGATGAACACCGAGGGCCGCACCGTGATGGCGTAGTAGCGGCGGTCCTGCTCCTGGGTGATGCTCGGGATCCGGGCGAGCCCCTCGGAGCCGTCGACGGTGAAGCCCTTGACCTCCTCGCCGAACTCGGCACCGTGCCCGACGAAGTACTGGGCGGCGAGGCCGTCGGCGAACTCCGGCAGTACCTCGGTGAGCTCGGGGTGGATCGTCGCGCAGTGGTAGCACTCCATGAAGTTCTCGACGATCTGCTTCCAGTTCGCCTTGACGTCGTAGGAGATGCGCCGGCCGAGCTTCAGGTTCTCGACGTCGTAGCCGACGATCGCGTCCGGCGAGCCGAGCCGGGTGGTGACATCGCCGATCACGGTCTCGCTGAACGACGGCGGCTCCTCGGCCAGGCTCAGCCACACGTAGCCCAGCCACTCGCGGACGTGCACGGTGTGCAGGCCGTACTCGACCTTGTCGACGTCGGGCATCGAGTTGAGGTTCGGCGCCGCGATGAGCTTGCCGTCCAGGCCGTAGGTCCAGGCGTGGTACGGACACTGGAACGAGCGCCTGACCTCGCCCTTCTCCTCCGTGCACAGCCGCGCGCCGCGGTGCCGGCAGACGTTGAGGTAGGCCCGTACGGAGTTGTCCCTGGCCCGCGTGACGATCACGCTCTCGCGTCCGATCTGGACGGTCTCGAACGCGCCGGGCTTGTCCAGGTCCGCGGCCAGCACTGCGCAGAACCACGTCTTGTGGAAGATGTTGTCCTGCTCGGCCCGGAAGATCGCGGGGTTGGTGTAGTAGTGGCCGGCGAGGGTCTCTCGCAGGCTGTCCGGGAGGCTCTGCCCCTCGGTGGCGGGGTTCGACAACTCGCCGGTCGTCATGGCGGTACTCCTCGTGGGCGACGGTCGGTGTGGGGCGGCTGGCGGGTCTGGGGCGAGATCGGGCGCGCCGGCGGGGTCGCCCTCGCGGGTCGAGCTCGGGACCGGTGCGACGGCATCGGTTCGTTACGGAGGCCGGCGCCGCGGGACCGGGGGCCCGTGCGACGACCGGGCGCCGGAGGCGGCCGGCGTGCGGTCGCGGCGGAACCGTTGCGGCACAGCGGATCACCTCCTGCAGTGGGGTTGGGCGCGATGACGACGACGGCGATCGGGGCCGCGGTAACACACGAGAAACACCGAAACTGTTGCGTAACAAGCAACGAGTCGCTCAATACGCACCACGATGGGAGCGCGTCGGCCTGGCTGGTGTCAAGGGGCTGCAACGGTGGTGTTCGTGCAGGCCCGAGGCGTGGGCCGGTCGCCGCGGGTCGGGCGCCGGAACTGCTGGGGGCACGGTGGCGACTCCGGTGTCCTCGGGCTCCGGGCGACGGATCGGGTCTTGACCGCCGCTCCGGCCACATCATAACGTGCACAGATATATTAATCGAGTATCTGATGGGGAGCAGGTGGTGCCGGGTCCCGGCCGACCGCCGCCCGTCGCCGCCCGACCCCGGACGGCGGCACCCGCTCGCCGTCCACCCGTCGCGCCGGTGGTCCCGGCCGCGGATCCGCACGACCCACGGAGCGGCGCACGTACCGCACTTTCCCCGCACCCGGACAGAGGTGGAGACGTCATGACGCAGGTCGATCCCCGGTCGTGTACCGAGGACCCCGGAGCACCACCGGAACGCCCCCGCACGGACCGGACGGTCTTCGGGATCGGTGCCGCGTTGGCGCTGCTGTTCGTCGTCTGGGGGGTCGCGGCGCCGGAGAGCCTGCGCACGACCGCGTCCACGATGATCGGGGCACTGATGCGTGGCGGTGGCTGGGGATTCATCCTCGCCGCGACCGCCTTCGTCGCCTTCGCACTGTTCCTGGCCTTCAGCCGGTTCGGGCGCATCAAGCTCGGCGCCGACGACGAGGAGCCCGAGTTCCGCACGGTCTCCTGGATCGCGATGATGTTCTCCGCCGGCATGGGCATCGGGCTGATGTTCTTCGGGGTCACCGAGCCGCTGACCTTCTTCCGGTCACCGCCGCCCGGGTCGGCCGCGCCGGCGACGACCGAGTCGATGCAGGTCGCGATGGCGACCTCGCTGT
Organism: Pseudonocardia sp. EV170527-09; assembly: GCF_008369905.1. Classification (NCBI taxonomy): domain Bacteria; kingdom Bacillati; phylum Actinomycetota; class Actinomycetes; order Pseudonocardiales; family Pseudonocardiaceae; genus Pseudonocardia; species Pseudonocardia sp. EV170527-09. Next base: position 229 of record NZ_VRMC01000198.1, on the reverse strand, counting down.
TCCACTGGACGCTGCACCCGTGGGCGATCTACGCCGTGGTCGGCCTCGCCATCGCCTACTCCACCTTCCGCCGGGGCCGCCGGCAGCTCATCAGCCAGGCGTTCGTCCCGCTGATCGGGCAGAAGGCCGCCGACGGGGCGATCGGCAAGGCGATCGACATCCTCGCGATCTTCGCGACGCTGTTCGGCTCCGCCGCCTCGCTCGGCCTGGGCGCCTTCCAGATCGGCGG
>NZ_VRMC01000197.1:0-3084 GCF_008369905.1 Pseudonocardia sp. EV170527-09 | reverse complement strand
ACCCCCGCCGAAGTGTTCGAAGAGCAGCTACGCTCAGCCTGACAACCCGGTGTTGCAACGATCGGTTGAACCCAGGCAATTCGGGTCCTGGGCGTTCACCGATCGCGCGAGGGTCTCCGGGCTGGTGCCATCGATGGGCAGCATCGCCGACTGCTTCGACAACGCCGTGATCGAGTCGTTCTGGTCGCGGATGCAGGTCGAGCTCCTCAATCGGCGCCGCTGGACGACCCGCATCGAGCTGGCCAACGCGATCTTCGAGTACCTCGAGATCTGGCACAACCGGCGCCGGCGACACAGCGCTCTAGGATGGCTGTCACCGCTAGAGTTCGAGACGCAGAACAAGATCGTCGTGGCCTAGAGATTCCAGCCATGCGACTCCGCTGAACCCGGGGCACCCCAAGCTCTCCGGACACGCCGGGGCGGTTCAAAAACCGCCAACGAGATCCTCGACAGCCTCGCCCACTACTGCACCCAGATCAATAAAACCATTAACGACTCAGGACACTAGCTCAACATCGTCGAGATCGAACTCTCGACCCTGGCCCGCCAGTGCCCCGACCGACGCATCACCGACATCGACACCCGCAACACCGAACTCGCAGCCTGGCAACACGTCTTGTGACCCGCTGTGGTTTCGGGTCACTGGTTTCGGGGGCGTGACTCGAAACCATGATTCAGTCATGATGCGCATGGACTTCCGCCTCCGGGAGTCTTCGACTGGACTCACTCAGGGATCCAGTCCTTCCATTGAGGATGAAAGGGAGTCACATGGACAACAACGAAGAGTATTTCGTCGACGTCAACGACCTGTCGATCGACGTGTTCGACGTCGTTGAGCAGGGTGGCGCAGTCACCGCATTGACCGCTGATCACGGCATGCCTGAGGTCGGCGCCTCGACCAACTGCTTCTGCTACATCTGCTGTTCCTGCAGCTCTAATTGATGCGCTCTCAGCTGCGAGACGGGGGGCGCGAAAATCCACACCGGACTGAATAGAATCAGTCCCGCGGCGCGCTCTTGAGGTGCACCGCGGGACTGCGGCATCCCTCGTCCCTCCGTGGCGCGTGGTAAGAACGTGTTTGAGAAGCCTTTGCAACACCTTGCTCGCGCTTCGTAGGACCTACTTCTGCAGAGTGCCCCTGCAGTGCCGATCAGCGAAAATCTGATCCCCAGGCGTTCCACTCTGGGCCCCTGAGGGGGAAATGCAGCCTTCTCGAACATGCTCTGAAGATCTGGCATTAAGTGAGGTAAGAAACTTATGATCTTGGCGTCTGGACTAGCCAAGTCATATACCGTTCGACACGGCCGGAAACGACTGCAGGTAGATGCGGTCTCGGACGCGAGCTTCGAGGTTGCCGAGGGAGAAATCGTCTCCTTCCTCGGGCCCAACGGTGCGGGGAAGACTACAACGCTTCGGATGCTCACCACTCTGACCGGCCCAACGTCAGGCTCAGCCCGGGTGGCCGACCACGACGTCGTCACCCAGTCGCAGACGGTGCGACGGCAGATCGGTTACGTCTCGCAGGGAGGATCGACTGGCGGGTTCGCCAAGGCCGGGGACGAGATCGTCGACCGCGCCATGCTGTACGGCCTCGACGCGTCCACCGCCACACGACGGGCACGCGCCCTGCTCGAACGACTGGACCTCGCCGACGTCTGGGCACGCGTTCCGCGCTCTCTGTCCGGCGGGCAGCGCAGGCGGCTGGAGGTGGCCATGGGGCTGGTGCACGAGCCGCGCCTGTTGTTCCTTGATGAGCCGACGGCAGGCCTCGACCCCCAGGCACGCTCCAACTTGTGGGGACACATCAGAGATCTGCGTGAGCGTTACGGCATGACCGTGTTCCTTACAACTCACTACCTCGATGAGGCGGATGCACTGAGCAACCGGGTCATCGTGTTCGATCACGGGCGGGTGGTCACGGCAGACACCCCGGATCGGTTGAAAGAGCAGATTGCTGGAGACCTGGTCGAGATGGAGGTCTCTGCCCCGGAGCAGTTGGACGCCGCCGTACGCATCCTGGAGAAGTCGACTGCCGACCAGCCTTCAGTGACTGGGCTGCGGGTCGTCGGACGGGTGCCTCGGGCCGGGCCCCTCCTTCCCGCCCTCACCCGTGAGCTGGACATGTTCGATGTCGAACTGGTGTCGTTGGAGGTTCGCCGCCCGACCCTGGACGACGTGTTCCTTACCTTGACCGGAAGTTTGCTGCGGGATTCGCGCTAACTGTGCCGAGAAAGGCATCCTCTATGTTCCAGGACACGATTGTTGTGTTCCGCCGCCAGATGCGCATGAGCCTGCGCAGCCCGGCCATGATCCTGTCCGGGCTGCTCCAGCCGATGCTTTACCTGGTGCTGTTCGCTCCGCTGCTTCAGTCGGTCGCAGCCCATGTCGGCTCAGCAAACCAGTACACACTTTTCGTTCCGGGCCTGCTTGTCCAACTGGCGGTCTTCGGAGCCGCCTTCACCGGCTACGGTGCGATCGGCGAGTGGCGCGACGGCGTGATCGAGGGGGAGCGAGTCACCCCTGCCCACCGCTCTGCTCTCCTGCTGGGTCGACTCGGACGCGACCTCGTACAGTTACTGTTCCAGGTCGTCGTACTGATCGCTCTCGCCTACGCCTTCGGGATGGACGCCCCGTTGCCGGAACTTCTGGTCGGCGTGGGCATCACGCTCATCCTTGGGGTTGCATGCGCGGCGACTTCGAATGCGATCGCACTCAGCGCCAAGGACGAACGTGTCATGGGCAGTGTTGTCAATACCCTGCTCATGCCGATCATCCTACTGTCTGGAATCCTGCTTCCGGTCGGGATGGGACCGCACTGGCTGCAGTTCACGGCAGAGCTGATGCCGATCAAACATGTCGTCGACGCGGTTCGGTCCTGCTTCGCCGGTGACGTGACGGCGAGCGGTGTGATGTGGGGCGGCGGTTGGGCCGTGTTGTTGTGCCTACTGGGTGTGTGGTTCGGTACCAGGACGTTCCGTGCGGAGACGTAGCCGAGCACTAGTAGTCCGGGACTGCCCCGAGTTCGGTTGACCCGATCTCGGTAGGTGGGTCAGGCCGCGTGGGCGGTGTTGAGCAGTGTCTCGA
>NZ_VRMC01000196.1:0-3104 GCF_008369905.1 Pseudonocardia sp. EV170527-09 | reverse complement strand
CCCGGGCCCCGCCCCTGGCCGTACTCGACAACCAACCCATCGCCCTGCTCCTCATCTCGTCTGTCCTATGTGGATCAACGGGGTGCGCCCGTCCGGTCCCGACCGGCCCACACCCGGGGGTCAGCGCGTAAAGCGCAGGACCCGCTTCACCAACGTCACCCGGTGATCCCGACCCGCCGCGCCGTGGACGCCGTCAGGCACGACGTCGGATGCGACGGGGACGCCTCGACCAGACCGCGCCGGCCATCGAGGTGGCGCAGCTCGAACCGCACCCACCCCTTCGACAACAGGCCGATCGCGATGACCTGCGCCCACTCCCCACCCGCCGAGCCGTAGGAGTAGACCCACCACCCCGGGCGCACCGCCCGCGCCGGACGCTCCCGTGACGCCGTCGCCGCCGCCCGCTCCACCACCGCACCCAGCCGGGCGCTCACCGCGCACCCGCCGGGGGCTCCCCAGCGCCGAGCAGAACCAGCTCCGCCCACTCCTGCGCCGCCACAACCTCCACCACCGCCGACAGATAAGCGCCGTTCACACGCAGACGACGCCACTCCCGCCACTCCACGACCGCGCCACCCAACGCCTCGGCAGCCTCGACCCCCGCCACCCCGACCGCGACCCACACCAGCACCCCGGCCACACCGTCCAGCGGACCCGCCACCCCCAACGCCAGAACCACGAACACCCCGGTCAGCACCACCAGCGCCACCCCGGCACCGGACCGGTGCCAGAACTCGCCCCGCACCTGGTCCAGCACTCGACGACGGCGGGCGTCTACCACCCGCATCACGCCTCGCCGCCCTGGGCCGACGCGACGGTGATCCGCTTGTCGAGCCAGTTCGCCAGCGCCTGGCCCGGGACACGCATCGCCTTGCCGAACCGCAAAACCGGCAGGTCTCCGCTCTCCACGGCTCGATAGACGGTCGAAAGAGACACGTCGAGCATCTCGGCGACTGCGCTGACCCGGTACATCCGACCCTTATCGATGTTCATCGTTCCTCCGTGGTTGTCCTGGATGTGGCGATCCCGCGCCGTCGGGCGAGCCGAGCGGCGAGGGGAACAAGAGAGAAGGTAGCAAACAGAGTCGACTGAGTCGACTCTGTCATGTCTGAGATGGCAGCCTTGGCGGCCTGTACCGTTCTTGACGTGCACAGTTGGGACCCAGACGACTCCCGGCCGCCCTACCAGCAAGTCGCCGAGATCTACCGGCGACAGATCAAGGACGGCGACCTTGGCCCTGGTGACTCCTTGCCGTCCTACGGCGACGTCGCCTCCTCGTTCGGCGTGTCCCCCGGCGTTGTGAAGCGAGCCTTCGCCGAGCTGCGCGGCGAGGGCCTGATCGTCACTCGCCACGGTCAGGGCTCGTTCGTACGCACCGAGCAGGATGCGGAAGCCACTCCTACCGTCGCCGACCTTGCCGCCGCCGTCAGAAGCCTCACCGAGCGCCTGGAGGCCGTGGAGCGCCGTCTCCCCTGAGGCTGGCTGCCACCCACCGCCTGCCGCACCCGTAGCGGCTGTAGTCGCTGTGTTCACGACGACAACACTGGTTTGTCAGGCGCCGTCGCCACAGTGTTGCCGCAGGTGAGGACCACGGTGCTGGGGTGATATCACCCCAGCTACACCGCATCACCAAGGTTCGAGATCGGCCGCCTCCCGGCGGCTCGGATGCCACACTTGAGACGCTGGCGATGGACGAGGGGAATCCGGGATCATGAGCGACCGGCCGAGCTGGGCGAAGCGCATCCGGGCAATGCGGGAATCTCGCGGGTGGTCACAGGCCGCCGCCGCAGAGGAGATGCGCAGACACTCCGAAAGCGCGCTACCCGACGCCCAGAACCTTGAGCGTCGATGGAAAGCGTGGGAACTCGGCGAGAACAAGCCCGGAGCGCATTACGCCCCCATCATCGCGGCAACCCTTGGCACTGCGACTGCCTCATTGTTTCCGCCGGAGAACAAACCCGCCACGGTCGACCTGATCGCCAGCTCCGGCATGGACACGCTTGAGATCGTCAGCCGCATTAACATCTCAGACATCAATTCTGCAACGCTTGACGCTTTACGGATCACCGTAGAGCGCCTGTGCTCGGAGTACGCAAGCAGCGATCCGAACAGCCTGATCGTTGAGGGCCGACAATGGCTTCGCCGTTTGGTCGAACTACAGGATCGACGACTCACCCTTAGCCAGCGACGCGAAACACTGGAGCTTGCCGGTTGGCTTGCCCTCCTCGTTGGCTGCCTAGAGTATGACACCGGGCGTCGTCAGGCTGCCGAAGCAACACGCCAGGCAGCATTGCGGCTCGGCGCGGAATCTGAGACCCCAGGTGTCCTGGGATGGGCTCACGAGATGAAGGCATGGTTCGCCCTAACGAATGGAGACTATCGTGGCGTCATCGCCGCCGCGGAGGCCGGACGCGGCGCGAGCGGCAACCACAGTGTCGGCGTTCAGCTTATCGCCCAAGAGGCGAAGGCTTATGCCCGAATGGGCAGGCACCGCGAGATGGAGCAGGCCCTAGATATCGGTCGAAAGCAGCTCGATTCGCTGCCCTACCCCGACAACATCCAGAACCACTTCGTCGTCGATCCGTCGAAGTATGATTTCTATGCAATGGACTGCTATCGCCATGTCGGCGACAACGACCGGGCGCGAGAACTTTCAGAGGAAGTCATCCGAGCCGGAACCGACTTCGACAATCGCGAGCGCTGGCCGATGCGCATCGCGGAGGCTCGCATCACTCTTGGTGTCGCAGCAGCACGAGAGGGCGATCTGGACGAAGCGCTGATCCACGGACGACGCGCGCTCAGTGGACCGCGTCAGTCTCTGCCGAGCTTGGCGATGGTCTCCCGCGACCTGGGCCAAGTGCTCGCCGATCGATACGCCAACGAGCAGGAAGCAGCGGCCTATCTAGAGCAGATACGCAGTCTCGCGAGGCCCAGCTAGGTGTGATGTCCAGGGAGGTTGGTCAGCCTGGTGACTGGTGGCTGGCCGCCGATGGCGGAGTGAGCGCGGTGGTGATTGTAGAAGTGCAGCCAGCCGGGTAGGGCGTCGTTGCGTTGGCGGGTCGACTCATAGAGTCGGGCGTAGGCCCAGCCGTCGGCCAGGGTCC
>NZ_VRMC01000195.1:0-3125 GCF_008369905.1 Pseudonocardia sp. EV170527-09 | reverse complement strand
TCACCCTAGGTTGAGCGGCGTGACGCCGGTCGGCCTCGGTGTCAGACGCCTCGGTGTCAGACGCCTCGGTGTCAGACGCCTCGGTGTCAGACGCCTCGGTGTCAGACTCGGCCGGTGAACAACGGCGACCGGTTCGAGCATCGCAGCGAGTTGCAGGCGGTCGAGACGGCGGCGGGGCTGCTGCTCGGTCTGCTCCCTGCAGCGGTAGCGGCGCTCTCGGTCGGGGTCTGGCTGGTCAGCGACCTGCTAGGGCTCAGCGGCCCGGCTTGGTCGCAGGTGTGGTTCTGGCCCCCGCGGTCGCTGTGACCGCGGGGGTCGTAGTGGTCTTCTGGTGGCTGGTCCGTGCCCGTGGTGGCTGGTCTGTGCCCGCCGACGGGGGCTGTGAGCTCGGCGGTTATCCGGCGCGCGCTGGGTCTTGGCGTGGGCCAGGCGGTAGGAGTCGGTGCCGGTCTCGATGATCAGCCCGGCGAAGGTCAGGCGGTCGATGATCGCAGCGCAGAGCCTCGGGTCGGTGAAGGTGTCGGTCCAGCCGGAGAAGGCCTGGTTCGAGGCGATGGCCACCGAGTTGGTCTCCTCCCGTTCGGTGAGGACCTGGAACAGCATCTCGGCGCCGCGGAGGTCGAGCTGCATGTAGCCGAGCTCGTCGATGCAGAGCAGATCAACCCGGCCGTAGCGGGCGATGGTCTTGGCCAGTTGGCGTTCGTCGGCGGCTTCGACCAACTCGTTGACCAGTTTCGTGGCCAGCGCGTATTTGACCCGGAAGCCCTGCTGGGCCGCGGCGGTGCCGAGCCCGATCAGCAGGTGGGACTTGCCGGTGCCGGAGTCGCCGATCAGACAGAGTGGGTCGCCCTTGCGGATCCACTCGCCGCCGGCGAGGTGGTGAATGGTGGCCGGGTTGACGTTCGGGTTGGCGGCGAAGTCGAAGTCCTCGATCCACTTCTCCCGCGGGAATCCGGCGGCTTTGACCCGGCGGATCGAGCGGCGACGGTCGCGGTCGTCGCACTCGGCCAGCAACAGCTCGGCCAGGAACCCGCGATAGGTCAGCTGCTCGTGCTCGGCGCCGGTGACCACATCATCGACGCTCGAGCGGATGGTGGGCAAGCGCAGCGTCCGGCAGGCCTGATCGATCGCCGCGGTCGCGGCCTGCTCGGTCATGTTCCGCCGTCGCCGGCGAGGCTGGTTCTGGGTCATGACGCACCTCCGCTCGACTGCTGTGCCGGCCCGGGCGGGGCGGCTGGTCGGCGCCGCGACAGGAGGTCGTCGTAGGCGCTGATCGAGGGCAGCGGGCGCCGGTCCGGGGGCAGCGCGGCGATCGTGGCGTCCGGGTCGGCCAGCCGGCGCTCGGTCAGGCTCACCACCCGCTCCGCAGCAGGGGCCGGGGCCTGTTCGACCACGGCGGGTTCGGGCTGGACGTCGGCGATCCGGCGGGCTTCGACGGCGACGACATCGGCGCTGGTTGCCCCGACCGCGGTGGCCGCACGCAGCCCGGCCAGGACGACCTCGCGGGGCAGGTGCCGATGCAACAACAGAACCTCGACCAGCTGGCGGGTGCCCGCGCCGTCGCCGAGCACGGTGCGGGCCGCGGCCCAGAACGCCTCGTGCTCCGCGGCGAACGCGCCGCTGCGGCGGGCCTGGTCCAGCGCGACCGCGCCGGGCAGCGCGCCCGGCTTGCGGGCCAGGATCTCCAGGTAGTGATCCAGCACCACCGTGGTCGAGCCCTTCACCGTGGAACGTTCGTGGCGGGCGACCTCGCGGCGCCGATCGAACACGAGCACTTCATCGGCGCGCAGCAGCACCCGCAGGCGCTGCCCGATGAACCGGGCCGGGACCGAATAGGTCGCCTGGCGCACCATCACCCGGGCATACCGGTCCACCCGCGGTGTCAGGGTGCGCCCGGTCTCGAACCCGTCGGTGGGCAGCGGGTTCAGCAACGGGGCCTCGGCGGCGTAGTCCTCACCGACCGTCCGGACCCGGTGCGCGATCCGGCGGTGGTCATCGGCCCGGTCGTAGCGGCGCAACCGCTCGTTGAGCTCGTGCAGGGAGTCCACCGCGGGCACCGGGACCAGGTGGGTGCGGCGGAACCGGCCACCCTCACCTTCGACGCCGCCCTTCTCGTGGGCGCCGTCGGCGCCGGGCTGGCAGTAGAACGAGTCGAACCCGGCCCAGGACCGGAACGCGACCCACCGCTCGGACTCGGTGCGGGTGCGCCCGAACAGCACCCGAGACACCGCGGACTTGAGGTTATCGTAGCGGATCTTGTCCGTGGGCACCCCGCCCAGCTCGTGAAACGCCTGCACATGTCCCTCGAGGAACGCTTCCTGGGCCTGGGTGGCGAACGCGCGGTGCACCGCCTTGCCCGAGCACGACAGGCGCAGGGTGAACAGCTGCACCTTCGTGCGCACCCCGCGCAGGTCGATCCACAGATCGGCGAAGTCGACCTCAGCCTCGGCGCCCGGCGGATGCAGCTGCGGCACACAACCGGCCTCGCTCGCCCGCCCGGCCTCCGCGGCGATCTCCAGGCGCCGGCGGGCGACGTGGTCGCGCACCGAGGAGTAGGACAGCTCGCTCATCTGGTGCTCATCGACCAGCCGCGCCCAGACCCGCCGGGCGGTATGACGCTGCTTGCGGGGCGCGTCCAGATCGGCGCGCAGCCAGTCGTCGATGATCGGCTTGGCCGGGTCCAGCTTCGGCGCCGTGAACCGGCGCTGCTTGCGCGGCGGCGGGACCGCTGACGCGAGGGCCTGGCGCACCGCACGCCGATGCACCCCATGCCGGGCGGGCAGCTCACGGATCGACAGACCCTCCAGGCGGGCGTCACCGCGGATGGCTTCGAACTGGCGCACCCGTGACCCCACAACCCGGCCCCTCCCACCGCGGACGCGCGCCAGCATGGCGCCGACGCGACCGGGGTGGGGCCAACTTGCTCTGTCACGCCGCCCCGGGCGTGTCGCAGGTGGGGCCAATTACCTCCGTCACTCGATCATGCTCAGAAGCCAGAGGTGGGGCCAGTTAGCTCCGTCATCCCGGGGCCAACTAACGCTGTCATAGCCCGGCCGGGAACGGCCCGGTTCTTGGTATGCCCGAGGTGTTCGGTCATCTCCTCGCCGAGTGCGGTCTCCAGCACG
>NZ_VRMC01000194.1:0-3198 GCF_008369905.1 Pseudonocardia sp. EV170527-09 | reverse complement strand
GGCCTTCGACGGACGCCTGTCCGCCGGACGCCGATAGCCCTCAACAGCCAGAGTTACACCGGAAACTTGACAGTCCCAGTGCCGCCGATGAGGTGAGCGTGTAGTTCGCTGCGATCGCAGCCAAGATCGTCCTTCAGAGCGACGAAGATCTGTACCGTGATCGACAGATTCCGGCGGTGCACGTCCGATGCCGACCCGGTCGGTCTGTTCGTATCATCGCAGTCGATGACTGATCGAATGAATTGGCCACTTGCTGCGGCGATCGACTCGCGGCGCCTGATGCTGGAGCCGTTGCGGGTAGATCACGCGGACGAGGCGGCCCTGCTGTTCGACGACACTCGTCTGCACGAGTTCATCGGCGGCACCCCGGCGACGATCGGACAGCTACGGGAGCGCTATCGCCGGCAGGTACTGGGGCGGTCTCCGGACGGCTCGCAGGGGTGGCTGAACTGGATGGTCCGTGAGCGTCGGACGGGGAGGCCCGTCGGCACGGTCCAAGCGACCCTGAGCCTAGGAAGGGATGGCGCGCTGGAGGCCGACTTGGCCTGGGTGGTGGGCGTGCCCTTCCAAGGGCGAGGCTATGCAGGCGAGGCGGCGGAAGCGATGGCGGAGTGGTTGGCCAGCTGTTGCGTTGGGGCGATGAAGGCACGTATTCATCCGGATCACGCCGCCTCGGCGGCGATCGCTCAGCGCCTGGGCATGACTCGGACTGATGAGGTCGTCGACGGAGAACAGTGCTGGGCGGTCTCGTAACGACGGGTTCTGCAGACAGCGGGGCGTTCGCGTGCGTCATCTACCAGCCGACGCACCGTCGATGGCGGTCATCTGGGCCGACACTTCCCAGAGTCGTTCGGCGCTGGCTGGGTCGACGGCGTAGTGGCGTACGCCACCGTCGTTCATGGAGCCGTCTGGACTGGCGAGCGGCGCGATGTCACAGTTCTCGCAGTAGGCCCCACCGTGGCTGGCGAGGTCCGGTGACGTCGCCGCCCACAGGCCGGTCGCCGCGCCCTGGCTGGGTGTCTTGAACCCGGGCGCGATGACGTTGCCCTCGGCGTCGGTCCATCCCAGCGCGACTCCTTCTTCCGGCGTGATGTCGCGCTGGAGCTCGGTGAAGATGCTCCCAGGGTGCAGGGAGAACGCGCGGATCCCCTCGTCTTTCGCGATCGCGTCGAGGTGGACGGCGAACAGCGCGTTGGCGGTCTTCGACTGCCCATAGGCGAGCCACTTGTCGTAGCCGCGCTCGAAGGCCATGTCGTCCCACCTGATGTCGGAGAGGTGGTGTCCCGCAGAGGAGTACGACACCACTCGCGCCCCGTCCGCGTTCGCAAGTAGCGGGAGCAGTAGGTTCACGAGGACGAAGTGGCCGAGGTGGTTGATCGCGAACTGGCTCTCCCAACCCGGTCCGACGCGCCGCTCGGGAGAGGCCATCACCCCGGCTGCAGCGATCAGCATGTCGAGCCGCGACTCGGACGCGCCCAGCTGCTCGGCGGCCGCGCGTACGCTCGCGAGGTCCGCCAGGTCCATGTGGATCACGGTGACGTCGCTGAGGTGGTCGAGTCGTTCGTGGGCGAGCTCGGGACGCCGCGCGGGCACCACTACGTGCGCACCCGCCTTCACCAGGGCGCGGGTCGTTTCCAGGCCCAGGCCCGAGTACCCGCCCGTGACCATCGCCGTCATGCCCCCCAGATCGACGCCCGCCATCACGTCGTCGGTCGTGGACATGGCGGTGAATCCGGAGTCGAGAGGCGTCTGCATGCTCGCTGTCATGCCGCCAACGTAGGAGTTAGAGTTCGCTCTAGGTCAAGGCCGAAAAGGGATCGCATGAGTGAATCGGGACAGGCCCAGGAGGCGTTCACGATCGGTGAGGTCGCTGAACGGACAGGGCTTAGTGTGCACGCGTTGCGGTACTACGAACGTGAGAATCTGCTCGTCGGCCCCGTACGACGGACATCCGGCGGCCGACGAACATATACCGCCGCCGATATCGAGTGGCTCCGATACGCGGTCAAGCTCCGCGAATCAGGCATGCCGCTCACGGACCTCGCCCAACTCGCCGCGCTGGTCCGGCAGGGGCCAGGCAACGAGAACGAACGCCTACAGATCCTCGACGCGCACCTGCATCGCATCGAGCGCCAGATTCAGGCCCTCGAACAATCCCGCGCCCTGATCGAGTGGAAGGTCGGCTTCTACGGCGACCACCTACGAGCCGGCTCCGCCACCGGACTATGGGACCCCACACAGGGCGACCGGACAACGCCATCTCACGTCAACAACGTCATGGCCGACAACACCTAGCCACACACAGAACCGTCGCTCCGCGACCGCCTGTCGGCGGCCCTGGACACCACCCGAACCATGCTCGTGGGGCCTCGTATCGGGGCGGGGAGAAGTCACCGGGTGGTTCACGACGTAGGAACCGGTGTGGCTACGCGCTTCTCCTCGGAGGGTCCACGCCACGGCGCCGGCGTCCAGGGTGGTCCGCGTCGCTACGCCGCCAGGGAAGCTGGTCGACCCACGGGGCGTCGACCTGGCCCACCAGGCCCTGGAACATGGTCCCGACGAGGCGGTCGAGCTGCGACCAGCAACGCCTCCTTGTCCTGGAGGAAGTACCCGCAGATCGTCGTCGTGGTGACCCCGGCCGCTCGGACAGACGCCCTGTCGATCCCGACCTGGACGAACAGCAACGCAGCTGCCTCGACGATCTCCGAGGACTTCGCTTCACGACCGCGAGAACGGCGGTTGCGAGGCACAGGGCACATGATCTTGCCTGGGGTCTGTAACGAGAACGGTGGTTCCGGCGATGTTGTCAGTAGTGCTCGGCGCCCGGCCAGCGGTCACCGAAAGTGATGGCGAAGGCGTTGAGGACTGGCTTCCAGCGCATCATCCATCGGGTGTGGCCTCGTCCGGTCGGGTCGAGGCTGCGGGTGACAAGGTACAGACATTTCATCGCGGCCTGCTCGCTGGGGAAATGCCCTCGCGCTCGGACCGCTCGCCGGTAGCGGGCGTTCAACGATTCGATCGCGTTCGTCGTACAGATCACCCTCCGGACCTCGATGTCGTAGTCGAGGAACGGCACGAACTCGGTCCAGGCGTTACGCCACAAACGTATCATCGCCGGATGGGCTCGCCCCCACTCGTCATCGAGATCATCCAGCGCGGCTGCAGCGGCATCGGCGGTGGACGCGGTGTAAATAGCTC
>NZ_VRMC01000193.1:0-3213 GCF_008369905.1 Pseudonocardia sp. EV170527-09 | reverse complement strand
CAATCACCACCGCGCTCACTCCGCCATCGGCGGCCAGCCACCAGTCACCAGGCTGACCAACCTCCCTGGACATCACAGGTCGGTGCTCCCAAGGTCCCCGGTCCAGCAACCAGCTGTCCAGGCCGCCTCGGTGCCCGCATGGAGCCTGCTGCTCCCGTCGACAGACGCGATGGGGTGTTCTGCGGCTGGGTACCTGTCGGTCAGCCGAGCCGACCTGTGCATCTTAGCGAATGCACATGCAAGCACATAGTCCCAGAATGCAGGCCAGTGAACCACGGCGAGATGCTGGCAGGGCCCCAACGAGGTTGGGCTGCATGGAGCGTTGAGGAGGCAGGTGGCGTCTGATGTCAGCTGTCGGGTGTGCCCGGGTCCTCTGCGTCGGCGTGTTCTCGCAGGAGATCGGTGAGCAGCCGGTTCATGGCGTGGCGCTGTGATGGAGCCAGACCGGCCACACGGGTCGCGACGTCGCGAACCTTGGCGTCCCGCATGGCGCGCCGGAGCTCAACCTGCTCGAAGACCTCCCGCGTCGCATGAGGGTCGCCCAGCAGGAAGCTGACCCGCACCCCGAAGAACGTGCTCAGTCCTTCGAGCACCCGCAGGGTCGGATTCGTCTTGAGGCCACGTCGCAGCTCCGACAGGTGCGACTCGGAGATGTCGAACCCTTTCGCGCGGAGGGTCGCGACGACGTACTTGCCGGTGTACTCCTCCTCGTCGTCCTCGCTGGGACCGTGGGTGGCGAACAAGTAGTTGATCCTGTCCGCGAAGGTGCTCAAGGTCGGCTCAGGACCGCCGCTGCTCGGCACTGCCACACTCCCCTCCCGAGACGGCTCCGCGGCGGAGTACCGCGGCACGACATCACAGCTGAGGAGCACGGTACTCGGCAGTCGCCTGGTTCGGCATGCCGCATCTGGCGTAGTGATCCGCAGGTGTGTACCTTGCACTAGACGTGATTCACTGAGATGCATCGGCATCCATGGTGGACGAGAGTGGGGCAACGGATGAGCCATGGCCGAGGCGGCTGCTCACCGGTCACCCTGCCTGCCCTGTCCCGGGCACTGACGCTCTGTCCGTACCGCATCCCCGACAACGAGCACAGGAGGCGGGTCACCGTGCACCAGGTGTTGCCAGCTGTCGAGAGCATCCCGGTCCCGAGCGGCCCTCTCGAAAGCGTTGGAACAGCGAGTGACCCCGACCCCAACTGGATCCGCGGCGATCTGGTCAGAGCAGCACAAGCGCTCCTGACGGCCGCTCAGACGGTTGGTAGCCCTGCAACGGCCACCGCCGCCGATCAGCGCATCCCTGCGGCGCACGTGCGGAGCGCGCTCGTGGTCGTGCAGTCGGCCCTCGAACACCTCGAGTAGCAGCCAGCCGGGGGCGAGCGCCGTGGCTTGCCCCATGTTCAGGCGAAGTAGCGAGATCCAAGGGGCGAAGCAGGGTGGAAACCCGAACTGGTGGCGTCGGCGCGTCGGATCGTGTTGTAACAGGTACTGCTGACAGGATGCCACGTATGAGCGAGCGGAGGCCGCGCGGCCGCAACGGGGCCGCGAAGCGCTACAAGGGTCCGCGAGAACTGGTCGGGACCCGTGTCCCGCCGGAGATCACTGACCAGATCGACGACGAGCGTGAAGCCCTCGGGCTGACCCGCAACGACTATCTCTTCGCAGCGATCCTGATGGCGCTCGAGGACCCGAAGACGGTGCAGGCGACAGCCGCCAGGCTCACCGACCAGCTCACCCGTGCTCTGCCGTCGCAAGACCAACTCCGGCTGGCCGACGAGGCCCTCCAGGAGGTGCTCAGGCAGACCGCTTGACCTCGGTGCCGCTCGAAGCGTCGCCACGACAATCGAACACCTGGGCTGAGTGCATACCCTGAAATGCGCTAGGGCCCGTCCCTCCCGCGAAGAGGAACGGGCCCAACGTAACGGGGTTCGGAGCGCCAACTCCTACACCCAGCCCCTCCCAGAAGGGAGGCGCAACGCTTGCCTGCGCGCTCTCATAGTAGCGCGCGTCCCGAAGTTCGCACAGCACCATCTCGCTGTGCGTCCCGCGAGTCGAACCCCAACCGGGGCCTTCGGCTCCTCATGCAGCCAGTTCTGCCGCTTCCGGCAGGGCTGCCGGCGTCCTGGTCGACCCATCCGGGGATCGAACTCCCCCGGATGTGCGTCAGCTGTCGACGTCGGTCGGGAACCGCGCGCAACACTCCACTCAGGTCCTTCGTCTGCTCACCGTGCTGGTTCGCCTGCGGTGGCGACGTCTCCCCTGCCGAACTCACTGCCTCCCTCGAGGCCGACGTCGCGTCGGCCGACGAGCTGCTGTCCGCCGCTGCGACGCTGCTCCCCCGCACCGCGCTGGAGTGGTATCGCGCCCTGCTGGCCTCGTCCTGGTATCAGCAGGTCCGTCGCGACGCCGCCGAGCGGTTGCGCGGGCTGCTGGCCGAGCTCGCCCGCCGCGCCGACTGGAACGACCACACCAGCTGGCCCACCTGGGAGCGTCTGCAGGAGGCCAGCGGGTGGCGCCGCAGCAGTACCGCTCGCTGGCTCGCCGAACTGCAGCGCCATGGCTGGCTGCTGCGCGTCGAGGGCGGCTCCACCCCTCAGTTCCGTCCACTCGCGCTGCAGCATCTCGCCGGCAACCGGGCCGCGGTCTACCAGCTACGAGTGCCCGCCGCTGAGGCGGCCGAGCAGGCCATCCCGACCGTGCCGGACCCACGTGCCCAGAGCAGTGACCACGAAGTGGCCCAGACCCACACAGACACAACTTGGACCCCAACCCCAACACTTAAAGATCCTTCTAAGACTTCTACAGGGGTTCCTACGCGCGCGAGAACGCGCATCCACAATCCCCAGGTCAGCACACGTTTTCGTGACGTCTACGGCCCTGACGGGCCGGGCCAAGAGGAACACCAGGCCGGCCACTTCGCCCGACGGGTCCCGGTCACCGGAGCCGAGATGCTTGCCGCGGCCGCGGAGCTGCGCACCGACCCCGCACTGCGCCGGCTGACCCCGCGCTGGATCCGTTCCATCGCTCGCCCCTGGTGGGAAGCAGGCTGGACCAACAACGATCTGCTCTACGCCCTTGAGCACCGGCCCCGCCAGGACGGCCCCGCCGCTCCTGCCCACCGCTGCCCAGCCAGTCAACTGCGCAGGCCCGACGGCTGGCTGCGCCATCGCCTGAGTTGGTGGCGCGACGCTCGCGGCCCGCTCGTCTCACCCAC
>NZ_VRMC01000192.1:0-3224 GCF_008369905.1 Pseudonocardia sp. EV170527-09 | reverse complement strand
GCGCACACGGTGTCCTTCGCGTTCGACATGTCGTGGGAGGAGCTGCTCTGGCTGGTCGAGGGCCACGAGGTCCACGTCTGCGACGAGCAGCTGCGTCGTGATGCGGAGCGGCTGGTGGCCTACTGCGCCGAGCACGCGGTCGACGTCGTGAACGTGACCCCGACCTACGCCCATCACCTCTTCGCGGCCGGGCTGCTCGACGGGGATCATGTGCCGCCGTTGGTGCTGCTCGGTGGTGAGGCCGTCCCGGACAGCGTGTGGTCGCGGTTGCGCGACACCGAGGGCACCTGGGGCTACAACCTCTACGGGCCCACCGAGTACACGATCAACACCCTCGGCGCCGGCACCACCGACAGCGCCACCTCCACGGTCGGCACCGCCATCACCAACACCGCGGCCCACGTCCTCGACGGCTGGCTGCGGCCCGTGCCCGACGGCGTGGTCGGTGAGCTCTACATCGCCGGCGCCGGCCTGGCCCGCGGCTACCTGGACCGTCCCGCCCTGACCGCCGAGCGGTTCGTGGCCGATCCGTGGACCCCGGGGGAGCGGATGTACCGCACGGGTGACCTGGTGCGGCGTCGCGGCGACGGGAACCTGGACTTCCTCGGCCGCAGCGACGACCAGCTCAAGATCCGGGGCTACCGGGTGGAACCGGCCGAGATCGAGACCGCGCTGGCCGCCGCCGACGGGGTCTCCCAGGCCGCCGTCGTCGCCCGCCCGCACCCGGAGGTACCCGGCCAGCGCCAGCTCGCGGCCTACCTCGTCGGCGACCCCGACCCGGCGACCGTCCGCGACGCGGTGGCCCGTGTGCTGCCCGACTACATGGTGCCCAGCCTGTGGGCGGTGGTCGACGCGCTCCCGCTGACCGTCAACGGCAAGCTCGACGTCGCCGCCCTCCCCGAGCCTGCCGCCCTGCGCCGCAGCGGGGGACGCGCACCGCGCACACCCCTGGAGGAGACCCTCTGCTCGATCGTCGCGGAGGTCGTCGGCGTCGACGGCGTCGGACCCGACGACGACTTCTTCGACCTCGGCGGCGACAGCATCTCGGCGCTGGCCCTGGCGAACCGGGCCCGCAAGGCCGGCATCCGGATCCGCCCCCGCCACGTGTTCGAGGCCCGCACCGTCACCCGGCTCGCCCCCTACGGCAGCCGGACCGCCACGGCCCGCCCGGCCCTGCAGCCCGTGCACCACGACGGACCCGAACGGGAGATCTCGGCCGGGCAGCGGCAGATGCTCGCGCTGTCGCGGGTCGGCGGACCCAGCGCGGTCTACAACGTGCCGGGTGTCCTGCGCCTGCACGGCCCGCTCGACACCGACGCGCTGCGCGCCGCCTGGCTCGACGTCCTCGGCCGGCACGAGGTGCTGCGCACGATCTACCCCGACGGCGGGACCACGGCCCGGGTGCTCGAGCCGGGCGCCGTCGGCCCGGTCGTCACCACCGAGCGGATCGACGCGGCGGACCTGGACGGCCGGATCGAGACCGCGGTGCGCACCCCGTTCGACCTCACCCGTGAGGCACCGACCCGGGTCACCCTGTTCGAGCTGGGCCCCGACGAGCACGTTCTGGTCGCGGTGCTGCACCACATCGCCGTCGACGAGTGGTCCTGGCGCCCCCTCATCGAGGACCTCCAGACCGCCTACCGGGCACGGCTGCGCTCCGGCCCGGACGCGCCGTCGTCGCTGCCCGCGCCAACCGTCCGCTACGCCGACTTCGCCGCCTGGCAGCGCGACTGCCTCGCCGACGGGTCGGACACCTCGGCCACGGCGCAGCTGGACTTCTGGCGGACCACGCTGACCGGCGCCCCGGTCGAGACCACGCTGCCGGTCGACCGGCAGCGTCCCGCCGCCCCCACCGGGGCAGGCGACGCCGTACCGGTCGAGGTGGGCCCGGAGCTGACCGCCGAGCTGCACCGGCTGGCCCGCTCGCACGACGTCACCGTGTTCATGCTGCTGCACGCCGCGCTCGCCGTGCTGCTGTCCCGGCACACCGGCTCGCCCGACGTGGTCGTCGGCACCCCGATCTCGACCCGCTTCGACCCGGCGCTCGACGACGCGGTGGGCTACTTCCTCAACACCCTCGCCCTGCGGACCGATGTGGCGCCCGACCACACGGTGGCCGACCTGCTGCGCGCGGTCCGGGGCGCCGACCTCGACGCCTACGACCGGGCCGACGTGCCCTTCTCCGACGTCGTCGCCGCCGTGGCCCCGGACCGGGCGCCCGGGCGCAGCCCGCTGTTCCAGGTGATGGTGGTGTGCCTGGGCGGCGACGCGAACGCCCTGACCCCCCGCCTTGACGGCGTGGACGCGAGCGCCGACGTCGTCCGCACGGGCACGGCGAAGTTCGACGCGTCGTTCAACTTCACCGACACCCCCGACCTGCTCTCCGGCGTCGTCGAGTACTCCACCGACCTGTTCGACCGGTCCACGATGGAGCGCGTCGCCGACCGCATGGTCGCGGTACTGCGGGCCTTCGCCGACGACCCGGCACGTCCGGTCGGGTCGATCGACGTCCTCGCCCCGGCCGACCACGCCGACGCCGTCGCGCGTGCGGCGTCCGCGGTCGCCCCGGTCCCGGACGTCACCATCGCGGAGCTGCTCGCCGAGCGGGCGGCGACCTGCCCGGACCGGACCGCACTGGTCTCCGGCGACGAGCACGTCACCTTCGCCGAGTTCGACGCCCGCGTCACCCGGCTCGCCCGCGTCCTGCGCTCCCGTGGGGCCGGCCCGGAGACGGTCGTGGCACTCGGGCTGCCGCGCTCGGTGGACAACGTCGTGGCGTTGTTCGCGGTGCTGCGTGCGGGTGCGGCCTACGTGCCGTTGGAGCTGGACCACCCCGACGAGCGGCTCGCGGAGATCCTTGCCGCCTCGGGGGCGACGCTGCTGGTGACGGTCGCGGGTGTGGCCGCACGGTTCGACGGTGCGGTGGAGCAGGTGCGCCTGGACGGGACCGGTCTGTTCGATGGTGTCCCGGACACGCCGCTGACCGATGAGGAGCTGGGTGCTTTCGCGCCCGGCGCTCCTGGCCGGTTGGACCATCCCGCGTATGTGATCTTCACGTCGGGGTCGACGGGGAAGCCGAAGGGTGTGGTGACTCCGTTCCGTGGGTTGACGAACATGCAGGTCAACCACCGTCGGGAGATCTTCGCTCCGACGATCGAGGCGGCGGGTGGTCGGGTGCTGCGGATCGCGCACACGGTGTCGTTCGCGTTCGACATGTCGTGGGA
>NZ_VRMC01000191.1:0-3387 GCF_008369905.1 Pseudonocardia sp. EV170527-09 | reverse complement strand
CCGACCCGAACCCGTCTCGTTCTCAGCAGAGCCCATAGGGTCTGATGTCATCACTCACAGTGCCCATCCCGCCGGACGCTGAGGTCCGGCGTGTCGGGCCGGAACCACCGTTCGTTGCACAGGCCCGTCCCAGGTGGCGCCGGCGCGGCGGGCTTCGGTGATGGTGGTGAAGGTGTCGCCGCGCAAGGACTCGATCAACTCGACAGTGATCCGCAGAACGTGGAGCGGGTCGGCGGTCCGCTGGTCGCGGATGGTCTGGAACATCTCGGCGTAGGTGGACATGATCGTGGCCTCCGGTGCATCCGTGGGCCTGGCGGCCCCGATGACGGGGGCGGGGTGCGTTCCCCCGCCTCCGCGCGGAGCGCCTGACAAGGGCTCGGAGGCTCAGGGTCAAGGGCCGCCGGAGGCGGTCGGCGCAGCCGATGCGCAGCACCCTTGATGCTGAGTGAGTCCGTGTGACGCTTCGGGGCCGTCAGGCCCCCGCCGGAGGCGGTCCACTCGTGGTCTCGGCCCGCCCCGGCCTTGAGGGGCAGGTCTCCCGCTACTCGTCATCCGGCCCGGCTCGCATTTCCTTGGTCTGCTCGGGCGCCGGCGTCTGCTCATGGCCGCACCTTCGGTTCGTTCCGAGAGTGCGGCTTCTTCGCGTTTCGAGCTGGTCGACGGTGGCGGGCGTGCACGCGCCGGTCGCCGGGCCGGAGGCAGGAGGCGGACGGCAGCGACGCCGCCCGTCCGGCCCGTCAGGGCCGGCTTGAAGACGTAAAGAAAGTCCTCACCAACCGGAGACGACATCAGAGGCGCAGCCAGATTCGTGAATTCACTTTAGCGCCCGAAAGGGCGGAAACGATCATGTCGATGTGAGACAATGTGTGTGTGCCTGAGGACTCGATCGGCAAGCGGATCGCTACGTACCGGCGTCGGCGCGGCATGAGCCAGGCTGCTCTAGCCGGGCTCGTCGGGCGGTCGGAGTCGTGGCTATCTCAGGTGGAGCGTGGCGTCCGCTCGGTAGACAGAATGTCTGTGCTGCTTGACCTCTCGCGTCTGCTGCACGTCGACGTCCAGGCGTTGACCGGGACACCGTGGCAGCTCGCACCGAACGGCGGACAGCGCGCCGAGGGGATCGAGCATGTCCGTACAGCACTCAACCAGTACACGAGCCTCCTCGGGGGAGGCTACGCTATCCCGGAACTCGCAGAACTGCGCCGTTCTGCATCAGAGGCGCATTCGAATTACCAGGCGGCTCGATACTCAAGCGTCGTCCGGGAAGTTCCGACGCTCATCGCGAACGCCGACGCAGCGTTGCAGAATGCCGGCCCGGACGACCGAGAAGCGGCGCTGTCGTACGTCGAGACATACGTGGTCGCGTCGAAGCTGCTGACCAAGCTCGGCGTTGGCGACCTGGGTGCAGTCACCGCGGACCGTGCCGCTATGGCGGCTGGTCGCGCGAACTCGGCTTCCGCGCAAGGGATGGCGGTCTATCAGGTGGTGACCGCGCTGCTGCGCTCCGACCAGGTCGATCAGGCCGAACAGCTCGCCATGCGTATGACCGCGCAGCTCGGCCCCGCGGTGCGCTCGGACGACCCAGCGCTGGTGTCGGTGACGGGGGCGCTGTGGCTGATCGCCGCGGTGATCGCGGCACGCCGTACCGAGCAGTGGGAAGCCGAACGCCGCCTCACCGAGGCGTCGGCGCTTGCCGACCTTCTGGGCCACGATGCGAACTACGCGTGGACGGCGTTCGGGCCGACCAACGTCGCGATCCACCGAGTGTCGGTCGCGGCTGAGCTCGGGAACCCGGGAGCTGCGCTCGACGCGGCTGCCGCGGTGGACCTCGACGCCCTCCCGGCTGGGTTGTTGTCGCGTCGGGCTCAGGTCAACCTGGATCTTGCGTGGGCGCAAGCACAGCGCCGTCGCGACGCCGAGGCGACGCTCAACCTCCTGGCCGCGGAGAAGGCCGCACCGGAGGCCGTGGCGCAGAACGTCGTCGCCCGGGAGATCATGCGGACGATGCTGGCCCGCGCCAAGCGCGGCAACGGCAATGCGCTGCAGGCACTCGCGGCTCGGTCGGGTGTGCTGGACTAGGTGCCATGACAGCACCGCTCGGGTTCGTGGTCTGCGGCGCACCGCTGGCCGCTCGCGCACCTGACGTGGTACGTGCGCTGACCGATCAGGGCTGGGTGCTGTCGATCGGGGTCAGTGAGGCCGGCGCCGAGTGGATTGACCCGGATAAGCTGTCGAGCGTCGCCGAGCGCGGGATCGCGACCCGACGTCGGCACGCCACCGAGCAGCGCCGGACCCCGCGACCGGACAGGGTCGTAGCGTTCCCGCTGACGTTCAACACGGCCAACAAGATCGCCGCCGGGATCATGGACAACCACGTGACCGGCACGCTGTGCGACGCCCTTGCCACGCGTGCCCCAGTCCTGGCGACGCTCATGGTCAGCGACCGGCTCTGGGGGCACCCGGCATGGGCCGGCACCCTCGACAGGCTTACCGCCGCCGGTGTCCGGTTCCTCGACCCTCGTGTCGGCCACGTCACGGAGCCGGAGCCGGTGCCCTCTGGTACTGGTGGAGAGGTCGTCGAGAGCTTCAATCCGAGCTGGGTCGTCGACGCGGTTGCCGCCCTCCCCCACCGCGGCTCCTGACCCCGAGAGTCCCGCGACCCGCACTCCCGTGCGGGTCGCACTTTTCTGCGGGTTGACCCTCTGACCTGCCGGTTTCCTGAGTGGGCGCTCCCCGAGAGGTCGGGACGACAGGGCGCGAGTCCCAGGAGGACCGTCATGGCCACGATCAAGGTCGACACCAGCGGTACCCGTTACACCGTGGGCGCGGCTCCGCGTCCGAAGAACGACATGGATGGCCGTCAGCGCACCGACCGGCAGACCGGTACGCCGCTGTTCACCACGCAGCTGGTGAAGGTCGACGCCGAGGGTGCGGAGATCCTGACGATCACGACTCCGGGTGCTCCGCAGGTGGAGCAGGGCGCGGAGGTGCGTCCGGTGGGTCTGGTCGCGATTCCGTGGCAGCAGGGCCAGCGGGCCGGTGTGGCGTTCAAGGCCGACCGGATCGAGCCCGCGCACGCGCAGGCGTCCAAGGCCTCCTGGTGTCGACGACGGCCTGAGACTGACCCCCTGACGTCGGATTGGGATTGACCCCTTCTGGGCGACGCTGAGGGGGTGTTGTCGGTGGAGGACTGGTCCGAGATCCGTCGTCTGCATCGGGCGGAGGGTGTCCCGATCAAGGAGATCTCCCGCCGGCTGGGAGTCGCGCGGAACACGGTGCGTTCGGCGCTGCGGGCGCCGGGCCCACCGCGGCGGGAACGGGGCCCGCGGGGTTCGCTGGCTGATGCGGTCGAGCCGCAGGTGCGGGCTCTGTTGGCGCAGTTCCCGCGGA
>NZ_VRMC01000190.1:0-3422 GCF_008369905.1 Pseudonocardia sp. EV170527-09 | reverse complement strand
TGATGGGGCACCACACGCTCTTTTATGAGTGTCTGTGGTTCCTTCATTGAATCGCATCATCAGCCTCGTTCGTGGGTTGGGTGCGTTGGGTGGAACGCAGCACGTCGAACTGGTTTGGCTTGGCACACTGTTGGGTCCTGAGGGGACACCTGGTTCTTCGGAACGGTGGGTCTTTTCTGGCCGCTCTGGTCGAGGGCTTCCTAACGCTTCCCTGTTGTGGGTGGTGGTGGTTGTTCTTGGTTGGGTGTGGTTGTGGGTTGAGTGTTGCATAGTGGATGCGAGCATCTTGTTGTGGTCAAGTTGTTAAGAGCACATGGTGGATGCCTGGGCATCAGGAGCCGATGAAGGACGTGGGAGGCCGCGATAGGCCTCGGGGAGCTGTCAACCGAGCTGTGATCCGAGGGTGTCCGAATGGGGAAACCCAGCGCCCGTCATGGGGCGTTACCCGTACCTGAATTCATAGGGTGCGTGGAGGGAACGTGGGGAAGTGAAACATCTCAGTACCCACAGGAAGAGAAAACAATAGTGATTCCGTGAGTAGTGGCGAGCGAAAGCGGAAGAGGCTAAACCGTGTCCGTGTCAAGCCGGCAGGCGTTGCGGGTGCGGGGTTGTGAGGCGTGTCGTTCATCTTCTGCCGAGGGTGGGACAGCAGGAACCGGTGTTAGCGGAACGATTCTGGGATGGTCGGCCGTAGTGGGTGATAGCCCCGTACGCGAAAATGTTTGGTTCTGTTGTGGGCATTGTTCTCGAGTAGCAGCGAGCCCGTGAAATTCGCTGTGAATCTGGCGGGACCACCCGTCAAGCCTAAATACTACCTGGTGACCGATAGCGGACAAGTACCGTGAGGGAAAGGTGAAAAGTACCCCGGGAGGGGAGTGAAATAGTACCTGAAACCGTGTGCTTACAAGCCGTCAGAGCCTTGAGTCCTTTGGGCGGGGTGATGGCGTGCCTTTTGAAGAATGAGCCTGCGAGTTATGCTTCGTGGCGAGGTTAACCTGTGTGGGGTAGCCGTAGCGAAAGCGAGTCCGAATAGGGCGGTTGAGTCGCGGGGTGTAGACCCGAAGCGGAGTGATCTACCCATGGCCAGGGTGAAGCGTCGGTAAGACGTCGTGGAGGCCCGAACCCACCAGGGTTGAAAACCTGGGGGATGAGCTGTGGGTAGGGGTGAAAGGCCAATCAAACTTCGTGATAGCTGGTTCTCCCCGAAATGCATTTAGGTGCAGCGTCGTGTGTTTCTCGCCGGAGGTAGAGCACTGGATGGCCTAGGGGGCCGACAAGCTTACCGAAGTCAGCCAAACTCCGAATGCCGGTGAGTGAGAGCGCGGCAGTGAGACTGCGGGGGATAAGCTTCGTGGTCGAGAGGGAAACAGCCCAGATCACCGGCTAAGGCCCCTAAGCGTGCGCTAAGTGGGAAAGGATGTGGGATCGCCCGGACAACCAGGAGGTTGGCTTAGAAGCAGCCACCCTTGAAAGAGTGCGTAATAGCTCACTGGTCAAGTGGTCCTGCGCCGACAATGTAGCGGGGCTCAAGCGCACCGCCGAAGCCGTGGCAATGACATCTTTGGTGTTGTTGGGTAGGGGAGCGTCCTGCGTCTGGTGAAGCCCGGGAGTGATTTACGGGTGGAGGGTGTGGGAGTGAGAATGCAGGCATGAGTAGCGAATGCAGAGTGAGAATCTCTGCCGCCGGATGACCAAGGGTTCCTGGGCCAGGTTGTTCCGCCCAGGGTGAGCCGGGACCTAAGGCGAGGCCGTCAGGCGTAGTCGATGGACAACGGGTTGATATTCCCGTGCTCGTGATAGTGCGTCCATGCCGAGGCTGGTGATGCTAACCATCCGAACCCACCTTCGCTCCTTCGGGAGTGTTGTTTGTGGGGGAGCGTGGGATCCGATCTGGTAGTAGGCAAGTGATGGGGTGACGCAGGAGGGTAGCTCCGCCACGCGGTGGTTGTCGTGGTGTAAGCCTGTAGCCTGATCTCCTAGGTAAATCCGGGGGGTCGTGAAGGGTGAGAGGTGATGCGTAGCCGATTGAGGCGAAGAGGGTGATCCCATGCTGTCGAGAAAAGCCTCTAGCGAGTGCTGTTGCGGCCCGTACCCCAAACCGACACAGGTGGTCAGGTAGAGAATACCGAGGCGATCGAGCGAACTGTGGTTAAGGAATTCGGCAAAATACCTCCGTAACTTCGGGAGAAGGAGGGCCGGTTGTCTTGATGCCCCGTGCGGGCTAGGGATGGCCGGTCGCAGAGACCAGGCCCAAGCGACTGTTTACTAAAAACACAGGTCCGTGCGAAGTCGCAAGACGATGTATACGGACTGACGCCTGCCCGGTGCTGGAACGTTAAGAGGACCTGTTAGTCCCTTTCGGGGGGCGAAGCGGAGAATTTAAGCGCCAGTAAACGGCGGTGGTAACTATAACCATCCTAAGGTAGCGAAATTCCTTGTCGGGTAAGTTCCGACCTGCACGAATGGCGTAACGACTTGGGCGCTGTCTCGACCACAGACTCGGCGAAATTGCACTACGAGTAAAGATGCTCGTTACGCGCGGCAGGACGGAAAGACCCCGGGACCTTTACTATAGCTTGGTATTGGTGCTCGGTTCGGCTTGTGTAGGATAGGTGGGAGACTGTGAAGCTATCACGCCAGTGGTGGTGGAGTCGTTGTTGAAATACCACTCTGGTCGAATTGGGTGTCTTAACCTCGGGCCATGATCTGGTTCAGGGACAGTGCCTGGTGGGTAGTTTAACTGGGGCGGTTGCCTCCCAAAGAGTAACGGAGGCGCCCAAAGGTTCCCTCAGCCTGGTTGGCAATCAGGTGTTGAGTGTAAGTGCACAAGGGAGCTTGACTGTGAGACTGACGGGTCGAGCAGGGACGAAAGTCGGGACTAGTGATCCGGCACCACCTTGTGGAAGGGGTGTCGCTCAACGGATAAAAGGTACCCCGGGGATAACAGGCTGATCTTGCCCAAGAGTCCATATCGACGGCATGGTTTGGCACCTCGATGTCGGCTCGTCGCATCCTGGGGCTGGAGTAGGTCCCAAGGGTTGGGCTGTTCGCCCATTAAAGCGGTACGCGAGCTGGGTTTAGAACGTCGTGAGACAGTTCGGTCCCTATCCGCCGCGCGCGTTGGAGACTTGAGGAAGGCTGTCCCTAGTACGAGAGGACCGGGACGGACGAACCTCTGGTGTGCCAGTTGTCCCGCCAGGGGCACGGCTGGTTGGCTATGTTCGGGAGGGATAACCGCTGAAGGCATCTAAG
The DNA here is from genome assembly GCF_008369905.1 of Pseudonocardia sp. EV170527-09. NCBI lineage: Bacteria > Bacillati > Actinomycetota > Actinomycetes > Pseudonocardiales > Pseudonocardiaceae > Pseudonocardia > Pseudonocardia sp. EV170527-09. The sequence goes on along the minus strand of NZ_VRMC01000190.1, from coordinate 170 downwards.
CGGGAAGCCTGTTCCAAGATGAGGTCTCCCACCACCTTTGAGTGGGTAAGGCTCCCAGGAGATGACTGGGTTGATAGGCCGGAGATGGAAGCCCTGTGAGGGGTGGAGTTGACCGGTACTAATAGGCCGAGGGCTTGCCACAACGAGTTGTTCGCATCCACTGTGTGACC
>NZ_VRMC01000018.1:0-74516 GCF_008369905.1 Pseudonocardia sp. EV170527-09 | reverse complement strand
TCCGCGGGAACTGCGCCAACAGAGCCCGCACCTGCGGCTCGACCGCATCAGCCAGCGAACCCCGCGGGCCCCGTTCCCGCCGCGGTGGGCCCGGCGCCCGCAGCGCCGAACGCACCGTGTTCCGCGCGACTCCCAGCCGGCGGGAGATCTCCTTGATCGGGACACCCTCCGCCCGATGCAGACGACGGATCTCGGACCAGTCCTCCACCGACAACACCCCCTCAGCGTCGCCCAGAAGGGGTCAATCCCAATCCGACGTCAGGGGGTCAGTCTCAGGCCGTCGTCGACAACACGGTCGGTCTCTCCGGGCGCACGACGTGCACCCGGAACTCGCCGGTCGCCGCGCGGGCACCCCAGCGGAGCACCAGCACCGCGACCAGCAGCAGGCCGAGCCCGCCGAGCACCGGCCCCATGACGGCGTCGCCGACCAGGTTGTTCAGCCACAGCACGTGCAGCGACGACGCGCCGACGACGACCGCGGCCAGGCTCAGGTGCAGCCAGCGCCACACCTCGTGCGAGCCGGTCCGGACCCCGCGCAGCGCGAGCACCAACAACACGACGACCGCGACCGTCGCGAGGGTGGCGGCCTGGCCGCGAGCCGGTGCGGCGAACGGCACGAGCAGCCCGACGCGTTCCGGGTGGTCGGCCACCACACAGGCCAGGTGCAGGGCGACGAGCACCCCGGCCAGCACACCGAGCCTGCGGTGCAGGCCGAGCAGGGTCTCCAGGCCGAGGGCTCCGGAGAGTCCGCGCACCCGGGACGGCAGCACCGCGACGATCACCATCGCCGACAGCGCGAGCAGCCCGGTCAGGACCGAGAGCTGGTGCAGCAGCGGCTGCGGCCCGGAACGGAGCATCCAGATCAGCGACGGGCCGACCAGGACCGTGACCAGCACGGATCCCCACACCGTGCGGGCGCGGCGGTGCGCCAGCCAGGCGTCGGCGGGCGGCGGGATGTCCCGCCGCAGGGGTGCGGTGACCGGATGCGGAACCGGGCGGTTCACCGGTCGCCGGGCGTACGCCCGGCCGGTGAGGGTGCCCGTAGCGGGCGGGGGTGGTGGGTGCGCGAGCGGTGGGCCGTCACCGACCGGCCTCGGGCCGGTCGTGGGTGCGACGCTGCCGTCGGACGGACGCCGGGGGTGCGTCCGCGCAGGGCGGGGCGGGTCATCGGATCACTCCGGTTCGTGGAACCGGCCGGGTGGGGAGCCCCGGCCACCGCCACGGCATCCGAGGGGGAGCGGGCCGCGGTGCGGTGACACGAACATAGGAACCCCACCGCGGCGGGGTTGCGTTCCTGAGAGCATCCACCGCCGTCCGGTCGTCGCCGTCCGGCGGGCGGGGTCCGATCGCTCCGGTCGGCCTACCGACCTACGGCCGACCGCCGCGACAACTCTCAGGGGCCTCCCGCTCACCGCGCGCGACCACCGCTGGTCCCGTCCGATCGGCCTCCGACGGCACGGACACGCCCCTGGTCGGGGCGCGGCCGCGTGACTCCGTCAGGCGGAGACGCGCTCCCCGGCGCGCACGCCCTCGGCGAGCTCGCGGGCGAGCGACTCGACCGCGGACGGCCCGCCGGACTCCAGTGCCTGCACGAACGCCGTGCCGACGATGACGCCGTCGGCGTAGGAGGCGACGTCGGCCGCCTGCTCGGCGGTCCGCACACCCAGGCCGACGCACACCGGCAGGGTCGCGTGCTCCCGCGCGCGGGTGACCAGGTCACGGGCCTCGACGCCGACCGAGCGGACGCCGGTGACGCCCATCAGCGACGCGGCGTAGAGGAAGCCACGGCTCGCGCCGACGGTCATCCGCATCCGCTCGGGGGTGGTGGTCTGGGCGACCAGGAAGACCCGGTCCAGGTCGTGCTTCTCCGACGCGGCCAGCCACTCGTCGCAGTCGTCGGGCAGCAGGTCGGGCGTGATCAGACCGGAGCCGCCCGCCTCGGCGAGGTCGGCGGCGAACCGCTCGATGCCGTAGCGGTCGACGAGGTTCCAGTAGGTCATGACCAGCGCCGGGGCGCCGGCGTCGACGACCCCGCGGACGGCGGTGAACGCGTCCCGGGAGCGGGCGCCGTTGTCCAGCGCCTGCTGGGTGGCGCGCTGGATGACCGGGCCGTCCATCAGCGGGTCGGAGTAGGGCAGCCCGACCTCGACGACGTCGACGCCGCCCGCGACCATCGCCCGCATCGCCTCGACCGAGCCCTCGACGGTCGGGAAGCCGACCGGCAGGTACCCGACCAGTGCGGCGCGGCCCTCGGCCCGGACCGCCTCGATCCGCTGCTGCACGCTGGCCATCAGACCGCTCCGTCCGTCACGGCGTTGCCCTCGTCGTCGATCAGCTGGAAATACTTCGCCGCGGTGTCGACGTCCTTGTCGCCACGGCCGGACAGGTTGACCAGCACGACCTTGCCCTCGCCCAGGCGCTTCGCCTCGCGCAGCGCACCGGCCAGCGCGTGCGCGCTCTCGATGGCCGGGATGATGCCCTCGGTGCGGCAGAGCAGGCGGAAGGCGTCCATCGCCTCGGCGTCGGTGACCGACTCGTAGCGGGCACGCTTCATGTCGTGCAGCCAGGAGTGCTCCGGGCCGACGCCCGGGTAGTCCAGACCGGCGGAGATGGAGTGCGAGTCGCGGGTCTGGCCGTCCTCGTCCTGGAGGATGAAGCTGCGCGAGCCGTGCAGGACCCCGACGTCGCCGCCGCCGATCGACGACGCGTGCCGCGGGGTGTCGACGCCGTCGCCGCCCGCCTCGAAGCCGACCAGCTCGACCGAGGTGTCGTCGAGGAAGGCGTGGAAGATGCCCATCGCGTTGGAGCCGCCGCCGACACAGGCGCACACCAGGTCGGGCAGCGCACCGGTCAGGTCCTGGACCTGCTGGCGGGCCTCGACCCCGATGATCCGCTGGAAGTCGCGCACCATCGCCGGGAACGGGTGCGGCCCGGCGACCGAGCCGATGAGGTAGTGCGTGTCGGCCACGTTGGTGACCCAGTCGCGCATCGCCTCGTTCATCGCGTCCTTGAGGGTGCGCGTGCCCGAGGTGACCGGGCGGACCTCGGCGCCGAGCATGCGCATCCGGGCGACGTTGAGCGCCTGGCGCTCGGTGTCGACCTCGCCCATGTAGACGACGCACTCCAGCCCCATCAGGGCTGCGGCGGTGGCCGAGGCGACACCGTGCTGCCCGGCGCCGGTCTCCGCGATGACCCGGGTCTTGCCCATCCGCTTGGTGAGCAGAGCCTGGCCCAGCACATTGTTGATCTTGTGCGAGCCGGTGTGGTTCAGGTCCTCCCGCTTGAGCAGGATGCGCGCACCGCCCGCGTGCGCGGCGAACCGCGGCGCCTCGGTGAGCAGGCTCGGACGCCCCGAGTAGGTGCGGTGCAGCTCGGCGAGCTCGGCCTGGAAGGCCTCGTCGGTCATCGCCGCGTGATAGGCCTGCTCGAGCTCGTCCAGCGCGGCGACCAGCGCCTCCGGGACGTAGCGGCCGCCGAAGCGGCCGAAGTACGGGCCGGTCTGGTCGACCAGCCGCGCCGTGTCCCCGGCCGGGGGAAGGGCGGTGTCGGTCACGAGTACTCCCTGACGGATCGAGGACCCCGATCTCGGGCCGCCGCCGGGCGGGGATGCGCCGGGAGATCGGACGCTCACGACGGTACACCGGGCCCACGACGCCGGACGCGGCACCGGGGGCTCTCATATATCACCGCGACGGTGCCGCGCGGGCGGGTCTCAGACGAGCCGCGGGCGTCCCGCGACCCAGCCCAGCACCATCTCGACGACGATCACGACGCCGAGCAGCACCAGCGACGGCGTCCAGGAACCGGTGGCGCCGTGCAGGACCCCGAACAGGAACGGACCCGCCGCGCCGATGAGGTAGCCGAAGCCCTGCGCCATCGCCGAGAGGTCGGTGGTCTCGGCGGACTCGCGGGTGCGCAGCGCGATCACGCCGAGCCCCAGCGGGAAGACCGCCATGCCGGTGCCGAGCAGGACCGTCCACAGCCACGGCGCGGCGGCCGGGGCGATAGCGAGCCCGGCGACGGCGGCCAGCGAGCAGCAGGCGAGCCCGACGATCCAGCCCGACTGCGACGGCCGGTTCAACGCGATCGGCGGGATGATGAAGCTCAGCGGGATGCCGATGAGGTTGATCAGGGCGAGCATCAGGCCGGCGTCGGTGCGGGTCACCCCGACCGAGACGAACAGCTCCGACAGCCAGCCCATCGCGACGTAGGCGACGCAGGCCTGCAGCCCGAAGAACGCGGTGACCACCCAGGCCAGCGGGCGGCGCACCATCGGGCGGCGCTCCACGGCCTCCGCGGTGCGCACGACCGGCTCCGGCTCGCCGTGCCGGGCCCCGGCGGCCCACACGACGAGCGCGGCCAGCGACAGCAGCGCCCACGCCTCGACCGCGCCGCGCCAGCCGCCGAGCAGCGGCTCCAGCGGCGGGGTGAACGCCGCGCCGATCCCACCACCCGCGGCCAGCGCCGCGGTGTAGATGCCGGTGACCCGGCCGACGGCGTGCGGGAAGGACTGCTTGACCACCACCGGGATCAGCACGTTGCCGATCGCGATGCCCGCCGCGGCGACGAAGGTGCCGCCGAGCACGACCCACGGGCCGTCGACGACGCGCAGCACGAGCCCCGCGGTCAGGACCGCCATCGCCAGGCCGATCGCGCGGGCCGTGCCGAGGCGACGGGCGAGCAGCGGGGCCGCGATCGCGGCGAGACCGAAGCAGATGGTGGGGACGGCGGTGAGCACGCTGGCCCAGATCGCGGAGGCACCGAGGCCGTCGCGGACCTCGCCGAGCACCGAGGACATCGAGGTCACGGCCGGGCGGAGGTTCGCGGCGGCGAGCGCCACCCCGACGACGAGCAGGGGGGTCCCGACGAGCGCGCCACGGCGCGACGGCCCGATGTCCTCGGCCCGTCCGGTGGCGATGGTCTCCTCCGCGCGTGTCTCCTGCTCAGCAATGCTCACGAAACAGTATTGTTACAGACGTAGGATGTTCGGATGGAAGGATGTTCCGGTGCCTCTCGTCACAGCGCGCCGCGGTGGCCTGGTCGACCAGGTCATCGGCCAGCTCCGGTCCGCCATCACCGGCGGTGAGTGGCCGGTCGGTGCCCGGATCCCGCCGGAGTCGGAGCTGGCCTCGTCGTTGGAGGTCGGCCGGAACACCGTCCGCGAGGCCGTCCGTGCCCTCTCCCACGGCGGTCTGCTGGAGGTGCGCCAGGGCGACGGCACCTACGTGCGGGCCACCACCGAGCTGTCCGGGGCGCTGCGCACGCTGTGCGGCCCGGAGCTGCGCGAGGTGCTGGAGGTCCGCCGCACCCTGGAGGTCGAGGCGGCCCGGATGGCGGCCGCCCGCCGGACCGACGCCGACCTGACCGTCCTGCGGGCCGCGCTGGACGAGCGCGACCGGGCCGTCGCCGCCGTCGCGGAGTGCGGCCGTCGCGGGGAGGAGCCGGACGCCGCGGACGTGGAGCTCGCCGCCCGCGCCGACACCGACTTCCACGTGGCCGTCGTCCGCTGTGCGGGCAACAGCCTGCTCGTCGAGCTCTACCGGGGAGTGGTGGAGGCGGTCGCGGACAGCGTGAAGACCACGATGCCCGGCACCGCGGGCACCGACGACGACATCTCGCACACCGGGATCGTCGACGCCATCGCCGACGGCGACGTGGACCGCGCCGCCCGCGAGGCCGGGGACTTCCTGGACCGGCTCACCGCCGCCCGCCCGGGCGTCCCGGCCACCTCCCCCCGCACGGACGGTCCGGCGGCCGGGGCCGAACCCACCGCCTGACCCCCGCCGCACCGGGCTGCACCGGACTGCACCGGGCAGCACTGTGCTGCACCGGGCAGCCGCAGGCCCGGCGCGGCAGTCCCGGTCCGGTTACCCTCCTGCGCCGGACCCACCCCGCCCCCGACCCCGAGGAGTGCTCCGGCGTGCTGAAGGGCTTCAAGGAATTCCTGCTGCGCGGCAACGTGATCGACCTGGCCGTCGCCGTCGTCATCGGTGCGGCGTTCACGTCCGTGGTCACCGCCTTCACCAAGGCGTTCCTGGAGCCGCTGCTCCGGTTGTTCTCCGGCGGGGAGAACGCCGTGCCCCCGGGCACGATCCCGCTGACCGACGAGGTGCAGCTCGACTACGCGAGCTTCCTCAACGCCGTCATCACCTTCCTGATCACCGCCGCGGTCATCTACTTCCTGGTCGTCTTCCCGATGAAGTGGCTCCAGGACCGCCGCAGGCGCGACGCGGAGGACCCGACCCTGGAGACCGACCTGGACCTGCTCAAGGAGATCCGCGACCTGCTCCGCGACCAGGCCGAGCGGGACCGCGAGCGGACCCTCGCGACGGCGCCCGGCGTCGTCGGACAGCCACCGGCGCCGGCACCGCCCGGCTCGCCGCAGGGCCGTCCGCTGCCTCCGCCGCCCGCGCCGCAGGCACCCCGGCCCGGCCCGGTCGACGACGGCCACCCCGAGCCCTACCCGGACACCCCGCGCCGGCCCCGCCACCGCGGCTGAGCCCGGGCCCTCCGGGCCGTCGCCCGACGGGCCGCGAGCAGACATCGGAGGGTGGCCGTCCGGTGGCCGACGGCACACACACTCGTTCCGGAGGAAACACGCCGCCCTTTCGACTCGACACGGCACGAACCCCCCACCAGGCTGGCCCGGTCGCGGGCGGCACCGGGCCGCCGCGGAGGGGAGCACGGCACGATGGCGGAAGCCACGACGCAGGTGGCGGAGGACGGTCCCGGGCTGAAACGGGTCATGGGGCCCAAGCTGCTGCTGCTGTTCATCATCGGCGACATCCTGGGTACCGGGATCTACGCCCTGGTCGGTCAGGTCGCCGAGGAGGTCGGCGGAGCGGCGTGGGTGCCGTTCCTGGTCGCCTTCGCCGTCGCCATGATCACCGCGTTCTCCTACCTGGAGCTCGTCACCAAGTACCCGCAGGCGGCGGGCGCGGCGCTCTACACGCACAAGGCGTTCGGCATCCACTTCCTGACCTTCATGGTCACCTTCGTGGTGATGAGCTCGGGGATCACCTCGGCGTCGACGGCGTCACGGGCGTTCGCGGCGAACCTGAACGAGGGCTTCGGGCTGGACCTGGGCAACGGCGGGATCGTCCTGATCGCGCTCGGCTTCATGCTGCTGGTCGCGCTGGTGAACTTCCGCGGCGTCGGTGAGAGCGTGAAGCTCAACGTGGTGCTCACCCTGGTCGAGCTGTCCGGCCTGCTCCTGGTGATCCTGATCGGGATCTACGCCATCGCCGGCGGCGACGCCGACTGGTCGCGCGTCGTCGCCTTCGACACCCCGGAGGACAAGGGGGTGTTCCTCGCCGTCACCTCGGCGACCTCGCTCGCGTTCTTCGCGATGGTCGGCTTCGAGGACTCGGTGAACATGGCCGAGGAGTGCCACGAGCCGCGCCGCATCTTCCCCAAGATCATGATCACCGGCCTGACCGTCACCGGGATCATCTATGTGCTCGTCGCCATCTGCTCGGTGGCGCTGGTCCCGGTCGGCCCGCTGGCCGCGAGCGAGACGCCGCTGGTCGAGGTCGTCCGCGCCGGCGCCCCCGGCATCCCGGCCGACGTCATGCTGCCGTTCATCTCGATGTTCGCCGTCGCCAACTCGGCCCTGATCAACATGCTGATGGCGTCGCGGCTGCTCTACGGGATGGCCAACCAGGCCGTGCTGCCCAAGCCGCTGGCCCGGGTGCACCCGTTCCGCCGCACGCCGTGGGTGTCGATCATCTTCACGACGCTGATCTCGTTCGCCCTGATCAGCTACGTGTCGCTCGACTCGGATTCCGACGTCGTCTCCGCGCTCGGCGGCACCACGTCGCTGCTGCTGCTCGCGGTGTTCACGATCGTCAACATCGCGGTGCTGGTGCTGCGTCGCGACCGGATCGCCGAGGACCACTTCCGGGCCCCGCCCGGGCTGCCGATCGTCGGCGCGGTCGCGAGCCTGTACCTGGTCCTGCCCTTCTCCGGGCGGGACGCGATCCAGTACGAGCTGGCCGGGCTGCTGCTCCTGCTCGGCCTGGTCCTCTACGGGATCACCCTGCTGCTCAACCGCAGCCTCGGGGTGAAGACGGCCACCCTGGACCCGTCGAAGCTGGACGGCTGACGAGGGGCCCGCTCGTCCCGGTGCCTGCCGCGGCGCGGTCACCAGGTCTGCAGGGCCTACCGGCCGTGGTCACGGTCGGGCACCGGACACGTCGCACGCCGACCCGTCCGGTGCCCGATCCGTGGTCACCGGCCGGCGAGGTCGCGCAGGCGGCCGGCGAGCTGCTCCTCGTAGAAGGTGAAGAACTCGTCGACGTCCGGTCCGGCGCTGATCAGCGCGAGCCGGTCGTAGCCCGCGTCGGCGAAGCCCTGCACCGTCGCGACGTGGGCCTCGACGTCCGGGCCCGCTCCGAACGCGTCGGCCATGTCCTCCTGACGGACGAAGGCCGTCGCCGCCTCGAAGTTGCGCACGTTGGGCAGCTCGGCCTGGATCTTCCAGCCGGTCGGACCGAACCGGAACAGCCGGTGCGCCGACTCCAGCGCCGCGTCGACGGTTCCGGCGTAGGCCAGCGGGACCTCGGCCCAGCGGGAACCGGTGCCGCCTGCGGCGGTGTAGGCGTCGATCAGGTCGGTGCGGGGCTCGGTGGCGAACAGGCCGTCACCCAGCTCACCGGCGATCCGGGCCGCCTTCGGCCCACCCGCGGCGACGACGATGTCCGGCAGCGTCTCCGGCAGGTCGAACACCCGCGCGTCCTCGACGGACAGGTGGGTGCCGCGGTAGGTCCGGTAGCCACCGGTCCACAGCAGCCGGATGATCTCCAACGCCTCGCGGAGCATCACGTGCCGCACGCCGACGACCGGCCACGGATGTCCGGTGACGTGCTCGGACAGCTGCTCGCCCGAGCCGACGCCGAGGGTGAACCGGCCCTCGGACAGCAGCGCGGTCGTCGCCGCGGCCTGGGCGATGATCGCCGGGTGGTAGCGGATCGTCGGGCAGGTCACCCCGGTGGCCAGGCCGATCCGCTCGGTCCGCATCGCGATGGCGGCGAGGATCGACCAGGCGAACCCGGAGTGGCCGTGGCTCTCCAGCCACGGGTGGTAGTGGTCGGAGATCTCGACGAAGTCGAAACCGGCCTCCTCGGCACGGACGGCCTGACGGACCATCTCCTGCGGTGTGTAGGCCTCGGCGAAGAGCTTGAAGCCGATCTGCACGACGGGTGTCCTCTCCTCGGGTGTGCCCCGACGGGATTCCCGGCGGGCGGCGGATCACTCCTGCGGCGGCCGGACGATCGTCCCGGCGGGTGTGCCGGCACACCCGCCGGCCCGCGCAGCACGACGGTCACGGCGCCGTCGCCGGCCGGGTCCTCCGGTCGCGGTGATGCGGAGGTGGTCACCCGGTGAAGACTGTCCCTCGGGCCGGGATCCTGCAGGTCGACCGGTGGACAGCCGACCCGGGCCCGGTACGGTGAGCCCATCGGAAACTCGGCCGCACGTCCCCGGACACGCGGCCCCGCCCCATCGGGCAGGCGGGGTCGCCGGCCAGGCGTGCCCGGCGTCGGGCGGCCGTCGTGACGGCGGCCGAGCCCGACCGCCGGCGGCTCGGCCACACGGGCAGCTGGCCGGAACCGCACTCCCGGGTGAGCCTGCGCGAGCACACCCCGGTGCCCGGGGTGACCGTCCTCGAGGTGATCGGCGAGGTCGACCTCGCCGAGGCCGAGGCGATCCGGGTGCGGATGTCGGAGATGCTCCACCAGACGCGACCGGCGCGGGCCCTGCTGGACCTGTCCGGCGTCGGGTTCCTCGGGTCGCACGGTCTGACGGCGGTGGTCCGGTCCTCGCGCGCGGCCGGCGAGGCCGGGGTTCGCCTGGACGGGGTCACCGGCCCGGACAACCGGGCGGTGATCCGACCGGTGCGGATGACCGGGCTGGACCAGGTCATCACCTGGTACCCGGACCTCGACACGGCCCTGGCGGCCTGAGCCTGCACCTCGACTGTTCCCGTCCGCGGCGCCCGTCCGGCGCGGCCGGGAACCTGCGGTGCCCCGGGACCGGTCAGCGGCGAGCCGCGAGCCGCACCAGGACCAGCGCGGGCCCGGACGGCGCGCGGCCCCGCCGCCAGGCGGCGCGCAGTCGTCGCTGCAGGTCGGCGCCGCGCACCGGGACCGTCCGCAGCGTCCCGGCCGCCACCTCGGCCGCCACCGCCAGACCGCTGATCACCGCCGGGCCCGCGCCGCCCGCGACCGCGTTCTTGATCGCCGTCGTCGAGCCGAGCTCCAGCACCGGCGGCGCGACGTCCCCGAGGGCGCGCTCCAGGAACTCCCGGGTGCCCGAGCCGGGCTCGCGGGCCACCAGCGGCGTCGTCGCGAGCCGCGCCGCGTCCACCGCACGGCGCCGGGCCCACGGGTGGTCCGGCGCGACGACGAGCACCAGCCGGTCCCGCCCGACGACCTGGCCGTCGAGGTCGGCGGGCAGGTCCGGGCCCTCGACGAACCCGAGGTCGGCGTCGCCGGAGCGGACGTCGTCGACCACCTCGGCGGTGTTGTGCGAGGTCAGCGTGACCGCGGTGCCGGGCAGCTCGGCGCGCAGCGCGACCAGCCAGCGGGGCAGCAGGTACTCCGCGACGGTGAAGCTGGCGGCCACCCGCAGCCGGGCCGCCCGGTCGGTGCGCAGCGCGGCGACGCCCTCGTCCAGGGCGTGCGCGGCGTCCAGCACGGCCCGCGCCCGTTCGACGACGAGCGCCCCGTCCGGGGTGAGCCGGGTACCGCGCGGCGACCGTTCCAGCAGGGTCAGCCCGAGTGCGGCCTCCAGTGTCCTGACCCGGGCGCTGACCGCGGCCTGGGAGATGCCGTGGGCCGCTGCGGCCCTGCCCATGCTCCCCAGGGTGGCGACCGAGACCAGCAGGTCGTAGGGCACGAGGTCGGCGACGCGCGGGGACAGGGTCACAACCTCTGATTGTGACTCCGCAACGCCGCGGCGGGTACCGCCCGGTCGCCGACCGGCCGACCGTGGGGACATGACCACGCACCTCCGTCCCCCGGCCGTGGCCGCTCCGCCGGCGCCGCACGCGTTCGCCCGCCTCGGGCTGCTGCGCGAGCTCGACACCCCGGGCGACGCGGTCCGCTCGTTCGGGCCGAACTGGTTCGCCGCGGTGATGGGCACCGGGATCGTCGGCGGGGCCGCCGCGACGCTGCCGTTCCGCTCCCCACTGCTGACCACGTGGGCGACCGGGGTGTGGGGCCTGGCCTCGGTGCTGCTGGTGGTGCTCGTGGCCGCGACGGTGGCGCAGCGGGTGCGCTCCCCCGAGCGGGCCCGCGCGCACGCCGCGGACCCGGTGGCCGTGCAGTCCTACGGCGCGGTCGCGATGGCCTTCATGACGGTCGGCGCGGGCGCGGTCCAGTTCGGCCCTGCCGTGCTCGGCGCTCCGGCCGCGCTCGCGACGAGCGCGGTGCTGTGGCTGACCGGGACGGGGTTCGGGCTGGTCACCGCGGTCGGCGTGCCGTATCTGATGATCACCCGGCATGCGGTCGGGCCGGACGCGGTGTCCCCCGCGTGGCTGCTGCCGGTGGTGCCGCCGATGGTGTCGGCCGCGGACGGGGCGTTGCTCGTCGTGCACCTGGCGCCGGGCCAGGGCCGCACCACGCTGCTGCTCGCCTGCGTCGCGCTGTTCGGGATGAGTCTGTTCGCGACGCTGGCCCTGCTCCCGCAGATCTGGCACCGGCTCGTCGTGCACGGGGCCGGACCGGCGGCGGCCGTCCCCACCCTGTGGATCGTGCTCGGCCCGCTCGGCCAGTCGGTCACCGCGGCCGGGCTCCTGGCGAACGCCGCGCCCGGCAGCGTGCCGGAGCCGTACGCGGGCGCCGCGGCGGTGGTCGCGGTGGTCTACGGCGTCCCGGTGTGGGGGTTCGCGATGCTGTGGCTGGCGCTCGCGGCCGCGGTGACCCTGCGGACCGTCCGGCGGGGACTGCCGTTCACCCTGACCTGGTGGAGCTTCACCTTCCCGTTGGGGACCTGCGTGACCGGGACGAACCTGCTGGTGGAACGGCTGGGGACGCCGGCGCTCGCCGCCGTCGCGACGGCGCTGTACGTGCTGCTGGTGGCGGCCTGGCTCGTCGTCGGTGCCCGGACCGTGCACGGTGCGCTCGTCCGGGGGAACCTGCTCGCCACCGCGTAGGGGCGTTCAGCGACGCGGGTCGCTGCGGTCGGGGTCCTTGAGCAGGTCGAGCTGGTAGCCGTCGCGGGTGGAGAAGTCGGCCCGCAGCACGAAGCGGTCCCCGCGCACCAGCGTGCGGCGCCACTCGACGGGGCGCCCCTTCGCGCTGCCGAGCCGGGACACCGAGAACGCGGCGGTCGACGGACTCCCGCCCAGCAGCCGGTGTTCGGCGGGGGTGGGCAGGATCGGCGCGATGGTCTCGTGGCCGCCGGTGAGCACCACGCCGCACAGCTCGGCGTAGCGCTGGTAGAGGGCGACCCCGGTGAAGTCGGCGTGCAGCAGCGGCGCGGCCAGGTCGTGCGGGAGCCACACCCGGTCCAGCGCGAGCGGCTCGCCACCGGCCAGCCGCAGCCGTTCCAGGTGCACCAGCGGTGTCGACTCCTCCAGGCCGAGCCGCGCCGCGACGACGCCGTCGGCGCGGACGTCCAGGGAGCGCACGACGCTGCGCTGCTCCAGGCCCATGGCCCGGACGGACTCGTGGATGCTGTACAGCGCGCCCAGGCGCTGGGCGGTCTCGACCGGCGCCGCCTGCCGCGACGGCCGGCCCCGCGTCCCGACGACGCGGCCCTCGTCGCGCAGCACCTTCACCGCCTGGCGGACGGTGTGCCTGCTGACGCCGTACTCCCGGCCCAGGGCGAGCTCGCCGGGGAAGCCGTGGGTGAACGCGTCGGAGTCCAAGCGGCGGCGCAGGTCCTCGAGCAGCTGCTCCCAGAGCAGCCGCCCCGGCTCGCGACGGAGCACGGCGGGTCCGGGGACCGGTCCCGACTCGGCGTCACGCACCCCGCTGAATGTACGGACCGGGCACGCGGACGGGCGATCCCGACCGACGGGTCAGCGGAGCGACCAGGTGCAGGAGCCGGTGAGGACGACCGACTCGCCGTCGAGGATCCGGGCGGCGGCCGGGCCGTGCAGGACCCCGCGGGACACCTCGGTGCCGTCCACGCCGGTGCGCGTGTAGCCGCACTCCCGGCCCGGGGTCGGACCGTCGGTGGCCCAGGTGCCCGGTGCGAGGTCGAGACCGGCGCGGTACACGCCCTCGGTCGCCTCCCGCGCCGGGACGGGCGCGGCCTGGTGGACGGTCGTCGCCTCGGCACGGTCGTCGCCGTTCACGAACGCCCCGCCCAGCAGCACCACCGGCACGACCAGCGCCAGCAGCAGCCACGGCCACAGCACGGTGCGCTGACCCGCCGCGGCGCGCTCCGCGTAGTACCGCCCGTACGGTCCGGTGCCGTCCATCCACCCGCCTCACGTCCGACGTCACTCTGGTGATCGAAGCGGATACCCGAGAGTGTTACGTCCCGTCCCACGATGTGAGCGGACGAGTGTCGTCGTCGATCATCGACACCCCCTCGGGTGACGGACCCCGGGGTCGGGTGGAGCAGCACGTACGGCCGTCCGTCACGCCGCCGAGGGCTACCCTCCCCGACATGGCTTCCCCCGCGGGCGGACCGCACTCGCCCCGCCCCCGCCGCACGCAGGACGAACGCCGGGCCAGCAGCCGGGCCATCATCCTCGCGGCCGCCCTCGACGAGCTGTACGAACACGGCCACGCGCACTCGACGACCGTGACCGTGCAGCGGCGCGCGGGGGTGTCGCGCGGGCGGCTGCTGCACCACTTCCCGAGCCGGGAGTCACTGCTCATCGCGGCCGCGCAGCACCTGGCCGCCGAGCGGATCGCCGACATGGAGCAGTGGGTGGTGGACTCGGAGTACGGGGGGACCACCGGCACGGCCCGCTGTGAGCGGGCCGTGGAGCTGCTGTGGGGCACGTTCATGCAGCCGTACTTCTGGGCGTCGATGGAGCTGTGGGTCGCGGCCCGCACCAACGACGACATCCGTGCCGAGCTGCTCCCCGCGGAGCGGCGCCTCGGCACCGCGGTGGCCCACGTGGTCGCGACGCTGTTCGGCCCCGCGCTGTCCAGCCACCCGGCCTTCGACGAGTGCCGCGAGCTGCTGTTCACCAGCATGCGCGGGGTCGCGATGACCTACGCCATCAACCCCCGCGACCACGAGACCGAGCCGCATCTCGCGAGCTGGAAACGCCTGGCCCGCCGGATGCTCGAGGTCGACGACGGCGATCCCGCGGACGCCTCGGGTCAGTACGGCCAGCGGAACGGCTAGCCGACGCCGGCGAACTCCAGCGCCTCGGCCCAGCTCGCGCGCTTCGAGATCAGCCGCTTGTACTTCATGATCTGGGTGGGCCGGTCGATCGTGATCGTCCCGACCAGCCGGTCGCCGCGCCGGTAGAGCGCGAGGAAGCGGTCGTCGCCCTGCTCGGAGGACACCACCCGGATCTCGTCGGCGGCGGGCCGGCCGACGAACTGGATCCGACTGGAGTACCAGTCCGACCAGAAGTACGGCACGGTGCCGAGCTCGGTGGCGTTCGCCGGGTCCAGCGCGTTCCTGGCGGCCACCGCGCCCTGCTCGGCGGCGGTGGTCCAGTGCTCCAGGCGCATGACCTCGCCGTCGAACAGGTGGTTCGGGAAGTGCACCACGTCGCCCGCGGCGTACACCCCGTCGGCGGCACGCAGCGTGGCGTCGGCGACCACGCCGCGGTCGCGTTCGTTCAGCTCGATTCCCGAGCCCTCCAGCCAGCCGGTGCACGGGGACACCCCGATCCCGACGACGACCAGGTCCGCCGGGACGACCTCGCCCGACCCCAGGCGGACCCCGGTGACCGCGCCGCCGGAGGACTCCAGCCCGTCGACGGTCTCTCCGCAGCGCAGGTCGGTGCCGTGCGCGCGGTGCAGGTCGGCGCAGGCCTTGCCCATGTCCTCGCCGACCGAGCGGACCAGCGGGACCGGCAGGGTCTCCACGATCGTCGCGGGCAGGCCGCGCTTGCGCGCCGAGCTCGCGACCTCCGAGCCGATGAAGCCCGCACCGATGACGACGGTGCGGGCACCCGCGTCCAGCGCGGAGCGGACGGCGAGCGCGTCGTCCCAGGTCCGCAGCGCGTGCACCCCGGCGAGGCCCTCGGTGCCGGGCAGCGTCCGCGCCGCCCCACCGGTCGCGACGACCAGCGCGTCGTAGCCCAGCTCGGCGCCGTCGCCGAGCCCGACCAGCCTCGCCGCGGTGTCCAGCGAGGTCGCCGGGACGCCGAGGCGCAGCTCCACCCCCAGCTCGTCGCGCAGGTGTGCTCCTCGGTCCGGAACCGCGGGTCGGCCGGCTCCTCGCCGGTGTCGTCGAGGAAGGCCTTCGACAACGGCGGGCGGTCGTAGGGCAGGTGCCGCTCGGCCCCGACGAGGGTCACGGTGCCCTGGTGGCCGGCCTTGCGGGCCGCCTCGACGGCCCGGATGCCGGCCAGCGACGCACCGACGACGACGAGGTGCTCCACGGTGTGCTCCTCCGGAGAAGGGAGTGGGGACGCCAGGAGTGGCGGTCTCCCGGCGTCCCCGCGGTGAGGGGGTGTGTGCGGTCAGCTCTCGACGAGGCGCAGCGCCTCGGTCGGGCAGGAGGCGATCGCCGCCTCGCAGGCCGCCCGGCGCTCCTCGGCCGGGGTGGCGTCCAGCACCGCGAGCGAACCGTCGTCGCGGACCTCGAAGAGCTCCGGTGCCTCGGCCTCGCACAGGCCCAGGCCGCTGCACTTGCCCTCGTCGAGCTCGATACGCAGACCCATCACTTCTCCAGGGAGAATCGGAACGGCATGCGCTTCACCCCGCGCATGAAGTTGGTGCCCAGCAGCTCGGGCTCGCCGACCTCGAACTGCGGGATGCGGAACAGCAGCTCGCGGAACAGCGCCTTGAGCATGGACTTCGCGAGCTGGTTGCCCAGGCAGAAGTGCACGCCGCCGCCGCCGAAGCCGGTGTGCGCCTTCGCGTTCTCCCGGGAGAGGTCGAACTTCTCCGGGGCGTCGAAGACCTTCTCGTCCATGCAGCCCGACGGGTAGAACATGACGACCTTGTCGCCGGGGACGATCTTCTTGCCGCCCAGCTCGGTCTCGACGACCGCGGTGCGGCGGAAGGTCATGACCGGGCAGGCGTACCGGACGAACTCCTCGATCGCGTTGTTGATCCGGCCGTCGAAGTCCTCCATGAGCCACTGCTTCTGCTCGGGGAAGTGGGTGAAGGCGCGGACGGTGAACGCCGAGGTGTGCCGGGTGGTGTCGGTGCCGGCGACCGCCATGAGCACGAAGAACGAGCCGATCTCGAACTCGTCGAGCTTCTGGCCGTCGACCTCGGCGTTGATCAGCGAGGTGATCAGGTCGTCGGACGGCTCTGCGGTCTTCAGCTCGATGAGCTCGGTGGCGATGTCGTGCAGGTTGGTCGCGGCCTGCACCTGCACCTCGTCGGCGGCGCGGCCGGCGAGGACCTCGTCGTCGGCCCAGGCGACGATGTCGGCAGCGTTCTTCTCTGTGGCCTCGCGCAGGTGCTCGGGGACGCCCATGATGTCGCAGAAGATGCGGGTGGGGAGCACCTTCGCGACCCGCTGCACGAAGTCGATCTCGCCGGAGGGCTCGGCGACGACGTCGTCGATGATCTCCTTCGCGGCCAGCGCGATCCGGTCGTCGATCAGCCTGATCTGCTTGGGCGTGAACGCCGAGGCGACGAGCTTGCGGAGCCGGTCGTGCTTGGGGTTGTCCATCGCGAGGAAGGACTGGGTCAGCTCGAGGAAGATCGGCGGGAGCAGGTCGAACAGCACACCCTGCCCGGAGATGTAGGTGTCGTTGTCCCGGCTGACCGTGACGATGTCGGCGTGGCTGACCACCGCCCAGTAGCCGGGGTCGTCGGGGTCGGGGGTGACGGCGTCGTCGACCGGACGCTGCCAGGAGACCGGCTGTTCGCGGCGCAGGACCTTGAAGGTCTCCTCACGCTGCTCCGAGGTCTGGTTCCAGAACGCCTTGGTGGAGATGTCGATCGGGTAGTGCTCGGGCTTGCCCTCGCTGGTGGCCGGGATCATGTCCACGGCATCCGGGTCGTACATCTCCGACTCGAAGTCGGTGGCGTCGAAGGTGGCGGTCATCGGATCTCCTCCGAGCCCGGCGGGGTGCTCCGCGGGCGGAAAGCTGGTGACACGGGGTCACTGACGAGTGTGCGGAGAGACGTGGGGACGGACGTCTCCCCGGGAGGGGGAGGTCGTACCCCCATCGGGAGAGGCGGCCCCGTCCCCCGGTGAGGGGGTACCGGGGGACGGGGCCGATGGCGGGGCAGGCCTCAGTCGTCGGCGTGGCTCAGCAGGACGTCGTACGGACGCGCCTCGCGGGTGCCGGACAGGTCGAGGTGGACGTTCTTCTCCTCGACGTAGGGGTCCAGCGCGCGCGGGCCGAGCTCACGGCCGACGCCGGACTGCTTGTACCCGCCGAACGGCACCTCGCAGTTGATCTGGTGCGCGTCGTTGATCCAGACCGAGCCGGCCTTGATCTTCTCGGCGACGTCCAGGGCCCGGGAGTTGTCCCGGCTCCACACCGACGACGCCAGCCCGTACTGCGTGTCGTTGGCCAGGGCGACGCCCTCGGCCTCCGAGCCGTAGCGGATGACCGACAGCACCGGACCGAAGATCTCCTCGCGGGCGATCCGCATGTCGTTGCGGACGCCGGTGAAGATGGTCGGCTGGATCCAGTGACCGCCCTCGTAGCCCTCGACGTGGGCCTCGTCGCCACCCAGAACGGCGGTGGCGCCCTCGTCCTTGCCGGACCGGATCAGCTCGAGGATCCGGTCCTTCTGCTTCGCCGAGACGACCGGGCCCATGTCGGTCTCCCAGTCCCGGGTGTCCCCGAGCCGGATGGTGGACGCGCGGGCGACCATGCGCTCCACGAACTCGTCGTGCAGCGAGTCCGGCAGCAGCAGCCGGGTCATCGACTCGCAGATCTGGCCGGAGTACAGCATGCAGCCGTAGAGCACCCCGTCGACGGCGATGTCGAGGTCGGCGTCGTCGAGGACCAGCGCCGGCGACTTGCCGCCGAGCTCCAGGGTCACGGCCTTGACCGTGCCGGAGGCCAGGCGCATGATCTCGCGTCCGACGTCGGTGGACCCGGTGAAGCCGATCTTGCCGACGCCCGGGTGGCTGGCCAGGCGCGCGCCGGCGTCCGGGCCGGGGCCCGGGACGACGTTGAACACGCCCGGCGGCAGCCCGCACTCCTCGGCGATGGCCGCGAACTCCAGCGCCGACAGCGGGGTCTTCTCGTCCGGCTTGAGGATCACCGAGTTGCCGACGGCCAGGGCCGGGGCGAACTTCCACAGGCTCAGCAGCAGCGGGAAGTTCCACGGTGCGATCGCGCCGACCACGCCGATCGGCTCCTTGCGGAGCGTCGACTGGCCGAGCACCGGGAACGTGGCCCGCGGCATGGGCGTCTCGAACTCGTAGCGCTCCGCCAGTCCGGCGAAGTACTCCAGGTGAGGGGCGCAGTAGCCGATGTGGAAGCCGGTGGCCTGACGCACGGTGGCGCCGTTGGCCATGATCTCCAGCTCGACCATCTCGTCGAGCCGCTCGCCGAGCCGGTCGGCGATCGCGCGCATCACCGAGGCACGGTGCGCCGGGGTGGCTCGCGACCAGCCGCCGTCCTCGAAGGCGGCCTGGGCCGCGTCGACGGCCGCGTCGATCACCGACGCGCCACCGGAGGCCGCGGTGGCGACCAGCTCACCGTTCTGCGGGTCACGGATCTCGAGACGGTCGTTCGAGTCCACGTCCTCGCCACCGATCCGCATCGGGAAGTGGCGGACGGTCGTCCCGGCGGTCATGCGGTCGGGTCCAGGACGATCTTGGTGGCTTCGCGCTCCTCGAACATCCGGTACGCCTCGGTCGCCTGCGACATCGGCATGCGGTGCGAGATGAACCGGCTCGGGTCGAGCTTGCCCGCCGCGATGAGCGCCAGCGTCTCGTCCATGTAGTTCGTGATGTTCGCGACGCCCTGGGCGATGGTGACGCCCTTCAGGTACAGGTCGCCGAAGGGCAGCTCGATGCTGTCCTCGGTGTACACACCGGGGATCGAGATCGCGCCACCGGAGCGGACCAGGGTGCAGGCCGACAGCAGCGCCGACGGGTGCCCGACGGCGTCGATCACGACGTCGGCGCCCCGCCAGTCGGTGAGGTCCTGCACGGCGTCGGCCGGGTCGGTCTCGTCGGCGTTCACCGGGACGGCACCGATGGCCTCCGCCTCCTTGAGGCGGGCCGGGACCTTGTCCACCACGATCGTCTGCGCGGCGCCGAGCACGTTCGCCGACATCGCGGCGCACAGCCCGACCGGGCCGGCACCGACCACCGCGACGGTGTCGCCGGGCTGGATGAACTTGCGGACGGCCTCGTAGCCGGTCGCCATGATGTCGCCGACGAACAGTTTGTCCTCGTCGTTGCCCTTGCCCTCGTCGGAGAGCTTGCGCAGCGTGCGGTCGGCGTTCGGCACGATCACGTACTCGGCCTGGCCGCCGGACAGGCTGCCGAAGGTCACCCCGAGCCCGAAGATCATCGTGCCGAAGCACTGGCCCGGCCGGTTGCGGCGGCAGTTGTAGCAGTTGCCGCAGCTCACGACGCAGGAGGCGACGGCGCGGTCGCCCTCGGAGACGAGGTTGACCGCGGATCCGACGGCCTCGACGGTGCCGAGGAACTCGTGGCCGAGCACCACGTCGTCCTCGATCACGATGCGCCCCTCGTAGGGGTGCAGGTCGGTCCCGCAGATCGCCGTGAGGTCGACCCGTAGCAGGACGTCACCGGGGTCGGTGATCTCCGGCTTCGGGACCTCCATGACCTCGATCTTGTGCGGCTCGCGGAGCACGACCGCCTTCATGGTCGCCATCGGATCGGCGTCCTTCCTCTGCTCTGGGACGGGGCGGTCAGGCGTTCGCGGTCGCGTCCTTCTCGGCGACCAGCTCGCGGTACATCGGGAACATCGGTTTGGTCAGCGGGACCAGCTTCAGGATCTTGTTGACCGGGCCCTTGGCCTTGACCTCGCCCTTGGCGAGACCGACGGCGAGGTTGTACTCGCCGCGCCAGAACTTGTCGCCGGTGTCGGCGCGCATCATCAGGGTGATGTCGGCCTTGTCGTCGTCGGCGCCGGTGTGGACCTCCATCGCCGGCTCACGCATCTTGACCCACATCTCGGTGTCCGGGTCGGTGTAGAGCACGCGGAGGTTGATGCCGGCGGCACGCATCTTCGGGCCGGACTCGGGGTGGTCGTTGGCCGCGCGGAAGACGCCGCCGATGTAGGTGTCGACCTCGTTGCTGTCGGCGAAGAAGCCCATGGTGATCTCCTCGTTGAGTGCAGGGGCAGACGTCCGGGGGCCGGGCGCTGCCGTCGGATCAGATGGTGGCCGGGGAGCGAGGGGGGTCACATCGCTCCCCGGGGGGTGGTTCCGTACTCCCTACGGAGGCACGGTGTGAGACCGGCTGCCCCGGGGAGTGACCGCCGTGGGCCGTCAGGCGGTGGCCGGCTCCGTGTACCGCGCGCGTAGCTCGCCCTTGACGAGCTTGCCGGTGGCGCTGCGGGGCAGCTCGTGGGTGAAGTCCACGCTGCGCGGGACCTTGTAGCGGGCGATCCGCTCGCGGACGAACTCGAGGAGCTCGGCCGCCAGCTCGGGCGAGCCCTCGACGCCGTCGGGGGTCTGCACGACCGCCTTGACCTGCTCGCCCATCTCCGGGTCCGGCACGCCGATGACGGCGACGTCGTAGACCTCGGGGTGCAGGGTGAGGACGTCCTCGACCTCCTGCGGGTAGATGTTCACCCCACCGGAGATGATCATGAATGCCTTGCGGTCGGTGAGGAACAGGAAGCCGTCGGGGTCGAGGTAGCCGACGTCGCCGGTGGTGGACCAGTTGTCGTGCTCGGGGTGGCGGCCGGCACGGGTCTTCTCCGGGTCGTCGTGGTACTCGAACGGCGGTATGTCGCGCTCGAAGTAGACGGTGCCGACCTCACCGGTCGGCAGCTCGCGGCCGTCGTCGTCGCAGACGTGGATGACGCCGAGGCCTGCCTTGCCGACCGAGCCGGGCTTGTCCGCCCACGCCGCCGGGTCGATGAAGGTGACACCGTTGCCCTCGGTCGAGGAGTAGTACTCGTACAGGACCGGGCCCCACCAGTCGATCATCTTCTGCTTGACGTCGACCGGGCACGGCGCGGCGGCGTGCACGGCCACCCGCAGCGAGGAGACGTCGTAGGACGTCCGGACGGCGTCGGGGAGCTTGAGCATCCGGACGAACATCGTCGGGACGAACTGGCCGTGGGTCACCCGGTGGTGCGCGATGTGCGCCAGCGCGGCCTCGGCGTCGAACTTCTGCGCCATCACCACGGTCCCGCCGAGGGCGTGCACGATGCCGCCGAAGCGCAGCGGCGCAGCGTGGTACACCGGCGCCGGCGAGTAGTAGACGGTGCCCTCACCGAAGCCGTACATCGGGCCGAACACCGCGGTGTAGAGGTCACCGGGCTCGTCGACCTGGATCGTCGGCAGCGCGGGCTTGATGCCCTTGGGGCGTCCGGTGGTGCCCGAGGAGTAGAGCATGTCCGCGCCGCGGGGCTGCTCGGGCAGCGGCCCGTCGGCGGCGAGCTCCATCGCGGCGCCGAGGGACTCGTGGCCCTCGACCGCTCCCCCGAAAGCGAAGCGGCGCTCCACGCCGGGGGTCCGCTCCACGAGCGCCTCGGCGAGCTCGCGCTTCGCGGCCGAGACGAACAGCACCCGGGCACCGCAGTCGTTCACGATGTAGGCGGCCTCGTCCGCGGCGAGGTGGTGGTTGATGCCGGTGATGTACAGGCCCGATCGCATCGCCGCCCAGTAGATCTCGAAGACCTCGGGGGCGTTGTCGGAGAGGAAGGCGACGTGGTCGCCGCGGCGCAGCCCGGCGTCGCGCAGGACGTGGGCGATCCGGCGCGAGCGGTCGTCGAGCTCGGCATAGGTCGTGGTGGCGCCGGTCTCGGGCTGGACCACGGCCGGGTGGTCGGGCCGGGTGCGCGCATGGGTCCCTGGGAACACGAGCTGCTCTCCCCTTCGAGAGTGGGTGGAGCGGCGCCGGGCGGGGCCCGCCGTCGCAGCCCGCATCGTGTCGGCACGCTGTGTGACCCGACATCCCTCCCGAGAGGGTGGTTCCTCCCCCGCTCGGGTGCGGCGCCGTCGCCGGCCGGCCGCGTCGTCACACGGTGCGGCGGTCCCGGTTCCGGCCCGCGAGATGCCCGGCGATCGCGCCCATGACCACGGCGGTGAGCAGGGTGAGGACGAGCTGGGTCGGGTCGAGCCCACCGGTGCCGAGCACCACCAGCGGCAGCACGAGCAGGTACCCGGCGACGGCCGCGCCGGCGCCGTGCACCCGCGGGTCGACGGCGTCGCCGATCCGGTAGCCCGCCAGCACGAACGCGACGACCGCGGTGATGATCAGCCAGGCCGGCCCGACGACCGGGAGCTGCGAGCCCAGCGGCGCGGCGAGCCCGCCGATCACGAGCACGCTGAACGCCAGCGAGGCGCCGCGGACCAGGCTGACCCAGTCCACGCGGTCGGAGAACCAGTCGAACCCCGGGACGGCCACGAGGTCTCCCTTCGGTCGCTCAGCGCAGGTGTCGCAGCGCGGAGGGCGTCAGCAGCGGGACGGTCCCGACCACCAGCAGGGCCATCGCCGGGATCGTCTCCCAGCGCCCCGCCACGGCGAGGAGCACCACCGACACAACGGACAGGACGACCGCGGGGTAACGGGCGACGCGGCGGTGCAGCGCCAAGGCGGCGTCCGCCGCGAGGAGCAGCACCGCGGTCGGCATCCACGCGGCGGCCGACAGGACGAGGGCCCACGGCATCGTGGACCGGCTCCGCACCTGCTCGATCATGCCCGCAGGCCAGGGGGACCGCCCGGGCGTACGACCCCCTCCGCGCGCAGGGACACCCACTACGGGAGAGGGAGTCACCACGGCCGGGAGACGAGCCTCCGGAGCCCGGGGGCGTCCACTGGTGCGATGACGGGTCCCGTGTCCGGCGGCAGGCCGCCCCGCGGGCCTGCGGTCGACTTCACCGACGTGACGACGATGATCGACGACACCCCGGTGCTGTTCCGGCTCGGGCTGCACCTGGCGCCCGGCACCGTGACGGTGCTGATGGGCCCGTCCGGCTCGGGCAAGACCACCCTGGTGCGCCACCTCGCCGGGCTCGTCGCGCCGGGCCGGGGCACCGTCACCGTCGGCGGTGTCGACGTGCACGCGGCCGGCGAGACCGAGCTGCGACGCCTGCGCCGCGGCATGAGCGTGCTGTTCGGCGGCCCGTCGGTGTTCGAGTCGTCGCTGTTCGGATCCCTGTCGGCCTACGACAACCTGACCTACGCCCTCGAGGGCCGCGGTCTGTCCGCGGAGCGGGTCGAGCGCGTCGCGATGCACCGGCTGCGCGAGATGCGGCTGCACGACCGGGCCGACGCGCTCCCCGCGGAGCTGCCGGCCCACGGACGCAAGCGGCTCGCGATCGCCCGCACCCTCGCCGTGGAGGCGCCGGTCCTGGTCCTCGACGAGCTGGAGACCGGGCTGGACGCCGCGCACGCGGACACGCTGGTCGCGGCGGTCCGCGAGCAGCAGGAGCGGTCGGGGGCGACGGTGCTGGTCACCACGCACGACGTCGCGCTGGCCCGGGAGCTTGCCGACGTCGTCGCGATCCTGTGCCACGGCCGGATCGTGGCCTGCGGGCCGCCCTCGGAGCTGCTGCACGGCGTCGACCCCGCCTCCGACCTCGACCACCGCTTCCGGATCTCGGACCTCCTCGGCCCGCCCGACCCGGACGCGACCCGCGCCGAGCTGGAGGGGCCGCGCCGGCGCTCCCGGACCGTCGAGCTCGACCCGAGGCTGGTGGTGCCCGCGCTGGTGGTGCTGGCGCTGGTCACCTCGTACTGCCTGTTCCTGCTGCTGACCCGCTGATGACCCGCTGAGCCTCACAGCAGCGGTGCCAGCACCCCGACCAGGACGAACGCGACGCCGACCACGAGGCAGGCCGTGGCACCGCGGCGGATGACCGCCACCCGGTGCCGCTGCAGCTCGGCGGGCATCCCCGGGACGGCGCCGAGGCCCGCCGCGTGCCGGCGTCCCGCCCACCCCATGAGGGCGAGCAGGACGCCGAGACCCGCGAAGGTCAGGACGGTCCAGGCGGGACTCACCCGCCGCCGCCCGTCGCGGGCGGGACCGTCTGCGGCGTGCCCGAGGGCAGTCCCGGGCCCGCACCGGTGGGCGCGGTGTCCGGGTCGGCGGGGCGGTAGTCGTCGGCGTAGCGGACGTCGCCGTTCGCCAGCGAATCGGTCATCCACTGACCCCAGAGGCTGATCCGGCGGTCGAACAGCACCAGCTCGCGGAGTCGGTCCTTGACCTGGTCGAAGTTCGCCGGGACGCCCGGGGTCACCGCCCCTGACCGGCCGACGTTCCAGCCGAACTGGTTCTGCACCGGGCCGAACACCTGGCCGGCCGGGCCGCCGAAGGCGGCCTTCGCGTAGTCGGGCTGTAGCTGGTCGGCGCTGATCGGGCCCAGTGCGCCGCCGTTCGCGCGGGTGGCGTTGTCGATCGTGGTGGCCCGCGCGACGGTCGCGAAGTCGGCGCCGCCCCGCAGGTCGGCCGCGATCTTGTCGGCGGCCTCCTTGCTGGCGACGACGATGTTGGACAGCTCGCGCTTCTCCGGGGTCCCGAGCCGCTGGGCGTAGCGCGGGAACTCGGCACGCAGGTCGTCGTCGGTGACGGTCACGTCCTTGGTGACCTTGTCGAACAGCTCCCCGACGACCATCTGCTGACGGACCTCGTTCATCACCTTGTCCTCGTGGTGCCGACGTTGCCGAGGACCTTCACGAAGTCGTCGCGCGCACCGGGGCCGTTGCCGAGCTGCTGGGTGATGTACTGGTCGAGGGTCTGGCGGACCTTCGCGTCCGCGACGCCGACGCCCAGCTCGGTCGCCCGGTCCTCCAGCACCATGCTCAGCGCGACGGCCTTGGCCGCGTCGCGGCGGAAGCCGTCCATCTTCACCGGGTCCTCGACCGGCGGCTGGACGCCGTAGAGCGCACGCAGGGTCTGCACCCGGTCGTCGAGGTCGGTGACGGTCACGACCCGGTCGCCGACGGCCAGCGCCGCGCCGTCGGGGACCTGCTGCATCTTCCACCAGACCCCGCCGCCGACCCCGGCGACGAGAGCGAGGACGAGGACTCCCGCCACGATCCGGCCGGTCCAGGTGGTCCGGACCCGGTCGAGGGCGGCGCCGGCGATCCACGCCAGTGTGGACTTGACTCGCATCACATCACTCCAACGAGCTTCTCCCGGGCGGGGGTACTCCGCGCGGGTTCGGCCGTGCCGTGCGCGGGCGGGAACGCCCGCACCACGACCCGTGCGGCCAGGTAGGATAGCCGTACGGACAAGGCCAGGAGCAGCCCGAACTCGCGCATGAGTGCGAGGTCGGACAACGCCAGCACGGCGAACCCGGTGCCCGAGGTGAGGGCGGCGAGGGTCACCGCGGTCCGCAGGCGCGGGTCGCGTGTGCGGACGGCGTCGCAGGTCATCACGGTGAACTCGCAGCCGACGGCGGCGGTGAGCGACCCGAGCGCGACGGTGAGCGGGTTCAGCGGGATGCCGAACCCCCAGAGCAGGAACAGGTTCGCGCCGGTCGCCAGCACGGCGGCCAGTGCGGCGCGCAGCGCGTCGCGCCGGTGCCGCAGCCCGACCCCGAGCACCAGCGCCGCGGCGACCAGACCGGCGGTGCCGGCGAGGTAGCGGTCGGTGGAGACGAGCTCGTAGCCCTGCACCGCGACGGCGGGCAGCCCGGAGACCTCGGCGACGAAGCCGGGCGGGGCCGAGGGCAGCTCGGCGGTGATCGCGTCGGTCAGCTCGCGGAGCCGGTCGAGGTCGTCGAGCCGGACACCGAAGGACAGCACCGCGACCTGGCCGTCGGGCCGCAGCACCGCGCCGGTGAGGTACGGCGGCAGCAGCCGGACACCGGCCCGGATCTGCTCCTGGTCCGGGGTGGGGCCGAGGAACGACAGCAGCGTGGGCGCCGAGAGCGCGGGCCGCGCCTGGTCGCCGTGCAGCCGCACGATCGACTGCTGGGCCGTCGTCATCCACGTCCACGCCTGCGGGGTGAGCACGTCGCCCTTCCCGTCGGTGGACCGCAGGACGACCGCGAGCTCGCCGCCGGAGCCCAGGATCTGCTCGACCCGGGTGGCGTCGGAGACGGCGGGCAGCCCGGCCGACAACGCGTCGACGCTGGTCTGCAGGGGCAGGAAGGGAAGCGTGGCCCAGCCGCCGACCGCGACCAGCCCGGCCAGCACGACGGCGACCAGCCGCGACCGGCCAGGGCGGGCCACCGGCCCGGCACCGGGCTCGGCCGGCGCGTCGGTGCCCGTCGTCGCGCCGGGGTCGGCGGGCCGGTCCGGGCCGGCCCAGCCACCGGGCCGGTAGACGAACCAGCCCAGCGCCACCGCGAACGCGACGCCCAGGGCCAGGGTCGACCCGAGGTCCCGCACGAACGGCAGCGGCGAGAGCAGCAGCGCACCGAACCCGGCCGCCGTCCCCGCCGCGACGACGACGACCGTGCGTGGCCGTGCCCCGCGGGCGAAGTAGGTCGGGTAGTAGCTGCCCAGCCCCACCAGGACCGGCAGGAACGCGACCACTCCGAGCGAGACGGGGCGGCCGATCCAGCCCAGCACAGCCAGCGTCGCCGCGGTCGCGGCGAGGGTCACCGCGAGCGGGATCAACCGTCGCCGCCGCCGGGTCCAGGGCACCAGGAACAGGCAGAGCCCGATCGCGACGACCGCGACCGCGCCCAGCACCGGCGCCTCCCGGTCCACCGCGACGCCGAGCGAGGCGGTGATGGCCGGACGCCGGAGACGGTGGCCTCGGCGGGCAGCTGCGCCCGGGCGACGGTGTCGTTCACCGCGGCGACGAGCTGCTCGGTCCCGGCCTGGTCGAGCCCCTCGCGGGGACGGACCAGGACGGCCAGCGATCGGTTGTCGGGCACGACGTAGCGCCACTGCGGGCGCGGCTCACCGCCCGAACCCATGATCGAGTGGTCGATGAAGCGCTGGTTGCGCAGGGTCGGCAGCCCCACCGGCAGGCCCTGCACGATCAGCGGGCCGTACCGGGCGTCGAACGCCGCGACGGCGGCGTTCGCGGCAGCGGCCGGGTCCTCGCCGCGCTTCCGAGCGGTGATCGCCGCGGCGCGCTGCAGCCCGTCGCGACGGCCGGTGAGCTCGGCGAGCAGCTTCTGCGACTGCGACGCCAGCTGGTTCAGCGTCGTCGCCGGGCCGTAGACCGAGGCGACGTCGGGCAGCTGCGACAGCTGCCCCTCGAGACCGAGGACGTGCGGCAGCACGTCCCGGTCGAGCAGGCCGGGGGCCTGCGGGGCGCGCAGCAGCACGACGATCGGGTCGCCGCCGAAGGAGCGGGCGAGCTCGGTGTAGCGCTGCACCGACGGGTCCGACGACGGCAGGAACGACTCGACCCCGGTCTCGACCTTCACCCGGGACACGCCGGCGGCGGTCAGCGCCACCAGGGCCAGCAGCACGATCCAGACCAGGGCGGAACGCCCCGACGGGCGCGACGCCGCGGATGCGGCGCCACGCCCGTCGAGGGTCGTGCGGAGGCGGCGGATCATCCGCCGAGCCCCAGGAGTCCACCACCGGACGGCGCCGGCGCCGGGGGCTGGTCGCCCTCGGCGGCCTCCCCCGTGGGCTGCGGCCCGACGGTGGGGGCCGGCCCGGGCGGCGGCGACTGGTTCGCCGGCCCGGGATCGGCCACCTGCGGCGGGGGCGCGTCGTCCTGCGGGTTGTTCTGCGTGCCCGGCCGCGGGTACGGGTTGTTGTCGTCCAGCGGCGGGATCCCGTTGAGCGGGACGGGGCTGCCCGCGAACGACTGGGCGTGGAACACCAGCATCACGCGCAGGAGCGTGCCGTTGGCGTCGCCGCGCGACACCGCCTCACCGAAGTTGGTGAAGAACTGGTAGATGTCGCCGCCGTAGGGCTTCAGGTACTCCAGCATCGGGTTGAGCTGGAGCAGCGCCCGGTCGGCCTCGGGCAGCAGCGCCCGCAGGTCGTCGGAGAACTGCGGGACCTTGTCCAGGGTGACCGGGGCCTTGCCCAGTGTCGCGTCGAGCGAGGGCAGCAGCCCCCGCAGGTCGCGGGTGGTCGCCGGGAGCTCGTTCAGCGCCGCGTCGAGGGCGGGCGCCGCCCGGTCCAGGTTCGCCGCGACCGGGCCGAGCCCACCGGCGAGCCGGGACAGGTCGTCGCTGGCGTCGTGGGCGGCCTTCAGCGTCGGCGGCAGCTCCCGGACGGTGTTCTCCAGGTCGGTGCGGCTGTTCGCGGTGACCTCGGTGACCAGGTTGGCGTCGGTCACCAGGTCGGCGATGCGGCCGCGCTGCACGTCCAGCGCGGCGAGCACCGCGGCGGTGTTCTGCGAGAGCTGCTCGAGGTCCTTCGACTGCGCGGCGAGCGCGTCCAGGGCGGTGCCGCCCTCGCGGCCGAGCCGGCCGAGGCCGGCCAGCGCCCCGTCGACTCCCGCCTGGGTGTCCTTCGTGGCCGCACCCAGCGACTGCAGGGTGGCGGCCAGCGCGACGCGGCGGTCGTCGGGCAGCGTCCGGATCAGGTCGTCGAGCAGGACGGCGGACTGCACGGCGCCGTCGGGGAGCCGGCTGCCGTCGGGCAGCTCGGCACCGCGGCCGTCGACGAGGGACACGTAGGTCTCCTCGACCAGCGTCTTCGAGTTGATGCGGCCGGTGACGCCCTCGTGCAGCGGGATGGCGTTCTCGTCGGTCAGGTTGACGACCACCTCGGCGCGCCCGTCCGGGGTCGCCTCGACGGTCAGGACCTTGCCGACCTTCACCCCGTTCAGGGTGACGTCGGACTGCGGGACCAGGTTGTTGACCTTGTCGACGTGGAACGACGTCGTGTACTGCTCCTGGGTGTAGCCGGGCACGTAGCCGCCGACCGAGGTCCAGAAGAACAGGAACACGAACGCCGACGCCGCGGTGAAGGCGAGCAGGATCGTCGTCCTGATCGCGGGGAGCGCGGAGTGGGGGATCTTCATCCGGGGGTCACCTCCTTACCGGGGCGTCTGGGAGAGCTCGTCGGCGCCGGGCGCCGGGATGGTGGTCGGGCCGAACTGGAGCAGACCGCGCAGGATGCCGCCGTTGGCGTCGCGCAGGCTGGTGACCGACGACGTCTGGTAGACGAAGGCGTTCAGGTCCGGCAGGTACTGCTGGAGGCCCGCGGTGACCGGGTCGAGCCGGCCGGAGATCTCCTTCAGCGCGGGCAGCGTCCCGTTCAGGTCGTTCACGAACGGGCGCAGGTCCGCCGCGACCGGCTTGAGCTTCTCGGCGACCGGCCGGGCCTTGTCCACGGTGGTGTGGAGCGTGTCGACGGTGTCGGTCAGCCGGTCCAGCGCGCCCGGCAGCTGCTCCGAGGCGGCCCGGACGTTGTCCAGGGTCGGGTCGAGCTGGTCGGAGAGCTGCTGGACATTGCCGGTGGCCGCACCCAGGTTGTCGACGACGCCGGGCAGCTGGTTCAGCGAGTCACGCAGGGCCTGGCTCTGCGCGGACACCGTCCTCAGCGTGGTCGACAGCGAGTTCGCCAGGGCGGTGAGCCGCTTCTCGTCGCCGCCGACGGCGGTGGAGAGTTGGCCGATCGAGGTGACCAGGCGGGCCAGGTTGTCGCGGCGCCGGTCGAGCTGGTCGACGACCGGCTTGAGCCGGTCGACCACCTCGGTGGTGGCACGCACGCCCTGCGGGAGGTCCTGGGGCGCCGTCGCGAGGGCGACGTCGGACGCCTCCAGCAGCGACTGCACCGCGGCGAGCGCGTTCTGGTCCAGGTGGGCCAGTGCCGCGTCGATCTGCACCGGCGGCTTGGCGTTGGCGACGGGGAGCACGCCGTAGTCGTCGAGGACCTTGCCGGCGGGGGTGCCGGGGTCCATCTCGATGTACATCTCGTTGAGCGGGCTCTTCGGCCGCAGGACCACGGTGGCGTTGTCGTAGACGGGGCCGTCGTAGTCGTCGCGGTCGATCGCCAGGAGCACCCGGGCGGTGCCCTCCGGCGTGAGCTCGGAGGAGCGGATGTCGCCGACCGGGACGCCGGACATCCGGACCTCCTGGCCACGGCCGGGGGCGAGCGCCGGGGTCTCGGAGAAGGTCGCGTAGACCATCCGCTCGTTCGCCCACGGCGGCACGAACCGCTGCTGGGACAGGATGTAGCCCCCGCAGACCAGGCCGAGCACCATCACGACGCCGAGGGCGATCACGTTCCGGCCCAGACCGGGCTCGTTGCGGACGCGGTCCAGGCCGGACCGGAACCTGGCCCGGAACCCGCGGGGGGCCTCCGGCGCAGGTGTGGGAGTTGCCGCCATCACCGACCACCCGTCCCGTGGAAGATCTGCTGGAACATGTTCTCCAGGCTCACCGAGCCCAGGCCGGGCACGGTGCCGAGGCCGGGCCCGGGGTGGAAGGACACCGCGTGCCCGTTGGGGTCGACGTAGGCGCCGGTCCTGCTGAGGTTCGAGAACATGTGACCGACCTCGTCCTTGAGCGGGATACCGCGGCTGTCGACCGCGGAGTACGGGCCCTCGCCGACGAACGGGGTGTTCAGCGAGTCGAGGACCGGTCCGCCCAGTCGCTCGAGTGGCACCGGCAGGTCGTCGAGGACCCGCGTCGCGCCCTCGCTGGCCGGGACCAGGCCCTCGACCAGCGGGCGGGCATCGACCAGCGCCGCGCGCAGGTCGGACACCAGCGGGCGGGCGTCGGCCAGCACCGGCTCGGCACGGCCCAGGAGCTCGTCCAGCTCCCGGACGGTGGGCCGGGCCGGGCCCGCGGTGTCGCGCAGCTTGTCCAGCGACACGTTCAGCCGCTTCAGGCCGGCGTCGGTGGTGTCGAGGACGCCGGGCAGTCTGGAGACCGCGTCGGCGACCGGACCGGAGGTCTCGGCCAGGACCTGCGTGGTGTCCTGCAGGTTCGCGACGATGCCGTCCAGCTGTCCCGGCTCGCGGTTCAGCGTGCCGGTGGTGCGCTGCAGGCCCCGCACGACCTCGGTCAGGTCCTTCTCCGGCTGGGTGCCGCGCAGCGACTCGACGACCCCGGCGGCCGGGCCGAGGGTCTCCGGCGCCGTGGCGAGGAGCTCGTGGAGCGCCTCGTTGCCGCCGGCGTTGCCGAGGGTCTCGTCGAACTGGGTGACCGCGGCCTTCGCGCCCTCGAGGGCGTCGGGCTGGAGGCGCTCGGCGACGTCGTCGACCTCGGTGGGGAGCCGGGTGCGGTCCACCGGGATCTGCTCGGTCCACTCCGCGGAGCGGTCACCGCCCGGGACGAGGTCGATGTAGAACAGGCCGGAAAGCAGGGTGGTGGGTCGCAGCCGTGCCGACGGCTGGTCGCCGACGGTGTCCACGACCTCCGGGTCGACGACGACGGTCACGATCGCACCGCCGTCGGACGCCGGGTCGACCGAGCTCACGACACCGGAGTCGACACCGGCGACCTTCACCTTCGAGACGTCCTCGAAGAGGAACTGGTTCGCGGTGAAGTGCACGGTGCGGGTCGAGGCGCCGGTCAGCTTCATGAGCAGCGTCGTGACCT
The DNA here is from genome assembly GCF_008369905.1 of Pseudonocardia sp. EV170527-09. NCBI lineage: Bacteria > Bacillati > Actinomycetota > Actinomycetes > Pseudonocardiales > Pseudonocardiaceae > Pseudonocardia > Pseudonocardia sp. EV170527-09. Next base: position 42,870 of record NZ_VRMC01000018.1, on the reverse strand, counting down.
GCGGCTTGAGCAGGCCCAGGACCAGCGACAGCAGCATGATCCCGATGACCGCGAGAGCGGCCACCCAGAGCGGGAGCCGTCGGCGCAGCCGTGGCGTGCCGGTGCCCTGTGCGGGGGCGGTCATCGGTTACCTCCCAGAAGGCCGCCGCCGGCGGCGCTGTCGCCCTGGCCGGGCTGCTCCTGGGGCGTCCGGTTGGACGGGCCCGGGGCGGGCAGCAGGCCCAGCGATGCGTCGTTCGGTGCCTGGCCGGGGGCCGGGTACGGATTGCTCGCCGCGGTCGGGTCGGGCAGACCCGCCGCCCCGACGAAGGACTCCGGCCGGACCATCAGGGTGAACCGCAGGTGGTGGCCCGCGGCGTCGCCGTCGGACAGACCGGACGAGGCGCTGGTGAACCACTGCGCGATCTCCGGCGCGTAGGGCGCCAGGACCTGCAGCGGGGTGTTCGCGAAGCCGACTCCCTGGGTCACCTTCGGCGCGACGGGGCGCGCGTCGGCGACGGCGGGGGTCAGCGAGCCGAGCGCGGGCTCGGCCGAGTCGGAGACGCCGGGCAGCTTGTCCAGCGGCTGCGGGGCCTCGACCAGCACGCCCCGCAGGTCCGGGGTGGCGTCGCCGAGCGAACGGGTCCCGGTCTGCAGCTGCGTCATCGCCGAGTTCGTCGACGCCAGCGGCTGCTGCAGGTCCTCCAGGGCCTTGCGGGCGGCCGGCAGCGCCTCGGGGGCGATGTCGAGGGTGTCCCCCAGCGCCGTGCCCTTGTCCGCGTCGATCGCCGCGAACGTGGTGTCGAGCTGCCCGACCAGCGAGGAGATCTCCTGCTCCCGGCCGGCGAAGCGCGAGGACAGGCTCTCCAGCGACTGCAGCATCCCGGTCAGGTCGCGGCCGCCGTCGACCGACAGCGACCGGGCGGTCGTACCGAGCGAGGGCAGGATCTGCGGACCGGCCTTCGCCACGTCCGCCAGGTCCTGGCCGTGTCCGGCCGCACCGTTGCCGAGCTGCGCCAACGCGGAGCGGGTGGAGTCCCGGGTGGCCGGGTCGAAGACCGTGGCCAGGTCCAGCAGCTGCACCGCACCGCGGGAGCGCTGGACCGGGAGCACGTCGTCCTCGCCGAGGACGCCGGCCTGCTCGGTGCCGATGTCGAGGTCCAGGTACTGCTGACCGAGACCGGACCGGCCGGTCACCGCGGCCGAGCCGTCCTTGAAGACCTTCGTGGCGGCGTCGTCGAGCTGCATCCGGACCTGCGGGACGCCGTCGGCGAGGGTGATGTCGTCGACGCGTCCGACGCGGACCTGGCCGACCCGGACGTCGTTGCCGACGGCGAGGTCACCGGTGTCCGAGACGGCCGCGGTGCGGAACTCGTGCTGGGCGAAGGGCAGACCCTTCTGGGCGGTCAGCGCGACGTAGAGGAAGAACCCCGCCGCGACGAACATCAGCAGGCCGATCACACCGGATCGGAAGCGCGCGCCGCGCTTGGGCTTGGCACTCGCCATCACTGGCCTCCCAGCAGGGTTCCGAGCGCGCCCTGCTCCTGCTCCGGGCTGAGCCCGGTGGCGCTGCTCTCGGGGGTGGGCTGGCTCTGCAGCAGGGTGTTGGAGTCCTGGCCCGGCTGGGCCGCGGTCCCCGGTCCCGGCTGGGACGGGGCGGGCTCGTTCACCTGCGGGTTCGGGCTGGCGTCCGGTCCGGGCGCGGGTGCGGAGTCCGGCACGCCGCCCGGCAGGAAACCGGTGACCGGGTCGCCGTTGAGCACGTAGCTGGCCCGGAAGTAGTGGGACAGCCCGTCCTTCTGGTTGGTGGTCAGCGCCCAGTTCCGGATGAAGCCGAGCACGTTGCCGAGGTTCCCGTTGAGCTCCCGGACGATCGGCTCGGCACCGGTGACCGTGCGCTGCAGGTCCGGGCCCGCGGCCCGGAGCTCCGCGGCGACCGGCCGGGCCTGGTCGAGCAGCTCGCTCGCCCGGTCCAGGACCGGGTCGGCCGATGCCAGCGCCGGGTCCGCCGAGTCGGCGAAGCGCTGCAGCTCGCGGCTGATGTCCACCAGGTTGTCGGTGGTCGGCCGCAGGTTGCCCAGGGTGACCGCGGTGGACTGCGCCGTGCCGGCGAGCTCGCCGAGGGTGGCGCGGGCCGCGGCCAGGGTGCCGGGGAGCTCCTGCAGGGTGCCGCGCAGCTGCGCGTCGCGGGCGGCGGTGGTGTCGAGCAGCGACGTGGTCGAGGCGACCAGGCCGTCGAGCCGCCTGCCCTGGTCGACGGCGAGTGCACCGGTGACCGGCTCGACCTGGTCGATGACCCGGCCGAGCAGCTCGTTCTGGTCGGCCAGGACGCCGACGAGCTGGTGGGTGTCCTTCATGGCCGGGGCGAGCGCGGCGAGGGTCTTCCGGATGTTCTCGCCGTTGTTCGCGGTGCCCTGGCCCAGCGTGGTGACCAGTGCGGCGAGCGCACCCGCCGTCGGGTCGTCCAGGGTGTCGAGGATGTTCTGCAGGTCGGCCTCCTGGCCGGTCCGCTCCACCCCGATGGGCTGGTTCATGGGCAGCTCGGGCGAGCCCGGGGTGCCGGTGTTCAGGTTGAGGAAGCGCTCCCCGAGCAGCGACACCGGGGCGACGGTCACCTTCGCGTCGGCGTGGATCGGCAGGGCGCGGGCGTCGACACGCAGCGGGACCTCGGCGACCTTGCGCTGCGGGTCGAACTGGAGCTGCCCGACCTGCCCGACCGTGACGCCGTTGATCTTGACCTGCTGGCCGGCGAGGATCGGGCTGACGTCGGCGAACTCCGCGATCAGGATCCGGCCGGACTCGGCGTTGGAGAGGCCGGCGGCGGCACCGGTGCCCGCGAGCAGCGCGACCAGGCCGACGGCGAGGATCCGCCAGCGGGAGACTCCGAGGCTCATCGCGGACCCTCCCCGCTGGCGTCACCGAGCTGCGGCAGCAGCGGGGCGCCGGGCCCCTGCTCCCCGTTGCCCGAGGTCTGGTCGGCGGAGCCAGGGGCCGGGTTCAGGTTCGGGACGATCCCCGGCGGCGTGACGCCCGGCGGGTAGATGACCGGCGTGGCGGGGCCGGCCTGCGCGAAGATCCGCATGTAACGGCCGTTCGAGTCGAAGTTCTGCGCGGCGGATCCCCAGGTGGAGAGGAATCCGACGACATCGGGGGTGTAGGGGCGCAGCGCCTCGAGCACCGGCGCGTAGCCGCCCGCGGTCTCGGCGAGGCCCGGCAGCGCCCGGTTCGACGAGTCGAGGAGGCCGGGGGTGCGGTCGAGCAGCGCCGAGGCCGCCTCGAGCGTGGGCTTGAGGTCGGCGACCAGCGGCCGCAGGTCCTGCAGCAGCGGGGCGAGCTGCTCGGACACGCCGGGCAGCTTCTCGGTCGCCGGGCGCAGGTCCTCCAGCAGCGGCAGGGCCTCGTCGGTGACGCCGGGGACCTTGTTCAGGGTGCCCTGGGCGGTGCGCAGCGTCGGGGGCAGCTTGGCCAGCGCGGAGCGGAGCTGCTCGCGCTGGGCGGCCGTCGCCCGGGCGCTGGTGCCCAGCTCGTCGACCACCGAGCCGAGGTCCTGCTGGCGCCTGGCCAGGGTGTCCACCGTGCCGTTGAGGTCGGTGACCAGCTTGGAGATCGCCGGACCGTCGGTGCCGATGCCGCGCAGCACGTTGCCGACCGCGGCGAGCGCCGGTCCGGCGGTGTCGACGGTGGCGTTGAGGTCCTGCTCGTGCCCGGTGACCGTGTTCTGCAGGGTGCCGACCAGGCTGGTCAGCCGCGCCCGGGTGGGCTCGTCGAGGGCGGCGAGCACGTCCGCGACCTCGGTCGGCTTCGGGAAGTCGCCCTGCACCATGCCGCCGCTCGGGATCTCGGCGTAGTCCTTGGGGCCGTCCTGCACGAACAGCAGGCGCTCACCGACGACGGCCTTCCACTGCACGTGGACGAACGCGCCGGCGTGCAGCGGGGCCAGTCCGTCGTCGACGGTGAAGTCGACGACCGCGTGGCCCTCCTCGGGCCGCACGGACCGGATCTCGCCCGCCTGGAAGCCGTCGATGTAGATCGGTGCGCCGGGGATGAGGTTGGGGTTGCCGGCGGGCAGGACCGCGCTGACCGTGTACGGCTGCGTGCCGCCGACGGCGACGAACACACCGCCGACCACGAGCAGCGCCACCAGACCGGCGGCGATCTTGCCGAGGAGTCCGCTCATCGCTCAGTCCATCCCGAGCGGGCCGGCGGACTGCCCCGCGAGGAACTGCTTGACGAACGGGTCCTGGTGCTCGAAGGCCTCGTGCGCCGGTCCGTAGTGGACGACCTCGCCCTTCCAGATCAGTCCGACGTAGTCGCTGACCTTGCGGGCGGTCTTGATGTCGTGAGTGACCAGCAGGTACGTGCCGCCGTGCTGGTTGTGGACGTCCATGATGATGTCGCAGAGCAGCGAGGTGCGGACGGGGTCGAGACCGGAGTCCGGCTCGTCGAACAGCACGATGTCGGGGTTCATCACCAGCGCGCGGGCGAAGCCGGCGCGCTTCTTCATGCCGCCGGAGACCTCGTTGGGCGCCTTGTGCGCAGCCTTGGCCAGACCGACCTCGTCGAGTGCGGTCATGACCGTCCTCTCGACCTCCTTCTCCGACATCCGCGTGTGCTTGCGGAGCGGGAAGGCGACGTTGTCGTAGAGGTTCATGGAGCCGAACAGCGCGCCGTCCTGCCAGCAGACGCCGAACCGGGTCCGCATGTCGTAGCGCTCGTTCTCGCTCATCGACCAGATGTCGACACCGCCGACGTAGACCGCGCCACGGTCCGGGGCGAGCAGCCCGACCAGGTGCTTGATGAGCACCGACTTGCCGGTGCCCGACGGGCCGAGCACGGTGGTGATGGCGTCGTGCTGGAAGTTGAAGTTGATGTTCTTCAGGATCTGGGTGCTGCCGAACGACTTCGCGAGGCCCTCGACCTGCAGGATCGGGTCCGTTCCGTACCGGAACTCCCGGGTCTCGGTCGACCAGCCGGGTCCGCGGGTGGCCGCGGCCTGGGTCCCCCCGTCGTGGACGGGTGGAATCTGCTGGGTGGGGTACTCGGAGCCCGGTCCGGTGTACCGGGGCTGGTTCGGCGAGGTCACTGATCCTCCTGGACGACCTGGCGCGTGCCGGCGCGGGGGAGCCGACACGCGGATCACGTGCTGAGGGGAGCGGCCCCGGAGGCTTCCGGGGACCGTGGACGCGGGGGACGCGTCCGGCGGGACTGCGAGCGGGCACCTCGGTCCCGGGGAGCGGGCGCGGTGCGGCGGACCGGGCGGCGGGGAGCGAGGTCCGGACCGTGGCCGGCTGGGGAGGGCCGGGACCGTGGCGGGGGCTTTCGTCGGGGTTCGGGGGTTGTCGGGGCGGGCCGGGGAACTCCGGGGCCGGCCGCCGGGGATGAGCGGCACGACCCCGGAGAGGTCAGTTGGCGATCGGAGAGTTCGTCTCGAGCCCCCAGAAGGCCAGCGTGCCGATGGTCCCGATGACCGAGATCAGCACCAGGTTGATGATCATCGACTTCGCGGTGGCACGGCCGACGCCGACCGGCCCGCCGCTGGCGTTGTAGCCGTAGTAGAGGCCCACGCCGACGATCACGATGGACTCGGTCATGATCTTGACCATCACCGCGAACATGTCGTACGGGCTCTGGTACAGCCAGAACAGGTAGAGGAACCCACCCGGTGAGACACCGCCGAGGTTCACCACCGTGACCAGGTACATCGCCACGTAGAGGATGGCCAGGCCGACGAAGTACATGAACGGCACGGCGATCACGGTGGCCGCGATCCGGGTACCGACGAGGAACGACTTCGACTTGATGCCCATGACCTCCATGGCGTCGATCTCGTCGGAGATCCGCATGGAGCCGATCTCGGCCACGTAGCCGCAGCCGACCTTCGCCGCGAGGATCCAGCCCCACATGTAGACCGAGAGCTCGCGCAGGCCGCAGTAGGCGTCGAACACCGCGGAGTACAGCGGGGCGCCGATCTGCTTGAGCGTGTAGCTGGCCTCCAGGCCGCACTGCCCGCCCATGATGAACATCATGAACCAGATGATCAGAGCGGAGCTGAAGATTCAGGATGCCCGCCTGGCGGAACACCTCGGGAACGTAGCGGCGGAACATGTCCGGGAAGTCCCGGACGACGTCGGCGGTGAACCGGCCGATGTCGCCGGCCTCGGTGAGGCCGGTCTTCAGCTTCCCGGTGATCGAGGAGAAGCTGACGTCCACGCCCTGCTTCTCGGGTGCCCGGAGTTCGGTGCGGTCGGGGTCGCGCTGCGGTCCCCGGTCGTCGAGCTGCGTCATGTCCGTGACACCTCCCTTACTTGTAGACGCTCATCTGCGGGTTCAGGCCGAGCATGGTCAGCGTGAACACGAAGTTGATGACCCAGATGCCGGCGAAGGAGATGACGACGGCCTGGTTGACCGCCTTCCCCACGCCGATCGGACCACCCTTCGCGTTGAGCCCGACGTAGCAGCAGACGACGCCGATGATCAGGCCGTAGATCGCGCACTTCACGACGCTGCCCCAGAGGTCGACCGTGTTGAGCAGGTCGAACAGGGAGCCGTAGTAGCCCGCGTAGCTGGCGTCGAAGATCGGACCTGCCGCGACGTAGCCGCTGACCAGACCGACGACCAGCGCCAGGATGTCCAGGACGGCGGTCATGATCGTGCAGGCCAGGACCCGCGGCAGCACCAGCGTCCGCATCGGGTCGACGCCGAGGACCTCCATGGCGTCGATCTCGTCGCGGATGCGGCGGGCTCCGAGGTCGGCCGTGATGGCCGTTCCGACGACACCGGCGACGACCATCCCGTTGATGAACGGGGCGAACTCGCGGACCGACGCGAACTCGAAGAACGCGCCGAGCCGGTACGGGATGCCGAAGGTGTAGAAGATGGCGCCGCCGGTGAGCCCCGACGCACCGAACCCGAACCCGAACGCCGCGAGCGACATCGGGAGCCAGGTGAGCTTGAGGATGTCGAAGCACTGGTCGCGGGTGTCGGCCCAGAAGCCGACCGGCTTGCGGACGGCAAGGACGAACACCTTGACCATCAGCTGCCACATCTCGCCCGCGGTGACGAACGGGTCGGCGACCTGACGCAGCACGCCCGCCCCGCCGGAACCCGCCGTCCTGCGCGGTACCTCGACGGTCTCGTCGGGCGTCTGGGTGAGGGTCCCAGGCGTGGTCATAACTCTCCTTCGAGTGCGGGGCCGGAACAGTCCGGGTCCACCGAGCTGAAGTCTCACTCCGCGGAGGTGGGGGTCACACCTCCCGTGGGGGGCGGATCACCCTCCCCCTGGGGGTATCGGTGGTACCGGCGACCGGCCCCGCGGCGTGCTCCGTACGGAGTTCCCTGCGCTGGGCCCGGCGCTGGATCAGCAGCACCGCACCGAGGACGAGCGCGGCCGTCGGGGCTCCCGCACCGAGGCCGCCGAGCAGTGCTCCGGCGACCGGGTGGATCCCGGTCACCAGGGGAAGTGCGACGGCACCGGCCACCACCGGGACGGTGGCGGTCAGCGCGTCGCGGACCGGCCAGGTCGGCGAACGCCAGACCCGGACCAGCCCGATCAGCCCGGTCACCCCCACGGTCAGCAGGGAACAACCGAGCAGGTGCACGACCGCGGGGTCGCGGGGGGCACGCGGGGCACCCCCCACGGGGGAGGGCACGAGGGCCTCGGGCGGGCCGAGGCGTTCCAGAGCGCGGACGAGCTGCTCCTCGGCCGGCGCGGGACCCGCCGTGCGTGCCAGCTCGGTCCAGACGTGGGACCGCAGGTCCTGGCGGGCGGTGAACGTGAGGTGGCGGGTGGCCGCGTCGAGCCGGCCCAGGTACTCCCGCAACGGCGGGGGCAGCGCTCCGCGGGACGAACCCGCGCGAGCGCTCACCGGTAGCCGGCCGGACCCGCGGGCATCCGGCCCGCCCGGTCGTGCTCGGCCCGCAGCCAGTGCGAGACGGCCTCGGCGCGGTTCGCGGCGCCGAGCTTGCGCAGGATGTGCTTGACGTGCGACTTCACCGTGCCCTCGGAGATCACCAGGCGGGTGGCGATGCGGGCGTTGGTGTCGCCGGTGGCCATCAGCCGCAGGACCTCGACCTCGCGGCGGGTGAGCGACGGGTCGACCGGCGCGGAGCGCAGGAACCCGTCGACGATGCTGCGCTGCGGACCGGTCTGGCCGCCCGGGGCCCCCTCGGTGACCCGGCCGTTCTCGCCGTGGCCCCACCAGCCGTCGCCGAGGTCGCCCTCGCGGGCGTCGGTGATGCGACGGGCGAGCCGGTCGGCGTCGGCGCGGATCTGGTCCATCTCGTCGAGGACCATCGTGCGGGTCAGCGCCTGGCCGAGCCCCTGTGCGTAGAGGGTGAGCAGCTGACGGTCGAGCGGGTCGACGTTGCGCTGCTGGTAGTAGCAGTCGGCGTGGACGAACCCGGCGACGACGCCGTGCACGAGGATCGGCGCCGCGCAGTAGCTGCGCGACATCGAGGCGTCGGCGATCGGCCGGTTGACGCCGGGGCGTTCCTGCACCTCGTCGACCAGCAGCGACGTGCGGCGCCGGACCATCTCGGTCTCGACGATCCGGCCGTCGAGGGTCTGCGGGTGACAGCGTCCCAGCGTGAGGATCTCCTCGGCCCAGGCCGGGTCGCGTTCCACGTGTACGCGCTCGGGGATCCACAGCGAGTCCGCGACCCGGGAGATGATCGAGCGGTCGAAGCCGAGGCTGCAGGCGGTGGAGGCGGCGGTGTCCAGCAGGGTGGTGCTGGTGCGGGCCTCGCCGAGCTGCGCGAGCGCGGTGCGGACGCCCTGCAGCGCACGGTCGGAGTGGGCGAGCTCGTCGAGCAGGAGCTGCTCGTCGAGCTCCTTGACCTCACCGAGCATGCTCACCAGGTCCGGGGACGGGACCGAGCCCGATCCGAGCGAGGACATGGCCTCGGCCCACACCGTCCGCAGCACCACGCGGGCCGACCCCAGGTCGACGACGTGCTCGGGGTGCGGGAGGCGACCGTCGTCGAGGAGGCGGCGTGCGGCCAACAGCAGGTCCACGACGCGTGAGGACTGGGCCCGCGGCATCCGGCGCCCCTGGCCGGGCCAGCGGCCGCCGGTGTCGCAGCGACGCATGAACGCCACGCGGCTCGTGCTCTCGCCCATACCGTCCTCCTCCTCGTTGAGGCGGTGTCGACGTCACCATCGACCCCGGGGTGTGTTGCTCTCCCCTGCAACGAGGTGGGGACGCCCGGGTTGCGACCGCCCGGATCCTCGGATCCGCCTCACTTACGGTCATCATTGACTGTTTATAGTGCGACAGAAGTCACGTCCACTGCAAATCAACCGGGGCGCTGCCACTCGAACACGCAGGTGAATGCCCCTCCCGGAGGCATGATTCGGTCACGAAGAGTGCAGATTCCGAGCGACCGGACCGTTTTCGGCCGTGGCGCGCCCAGACCGGTCGCGCGCCGCGAGGTTCACCCGATGGGACTAGTCAGCGACGACGCCGTCGAGCCAGTCGAAGGCGACCTGGTGGAACCGCAGGGTGGCGCCCTCGTGACAGTGTTCGCCGCCGCCCTCGTCCTCCGGGAACACCACGAGGTCCTTGGGGCAGGTCAGCGCGTCGTGGACCCGCTGTGGCTGGCCACGGAAGAACTGGTCGTTCTCGGCCTCGAGCACCAGCGTGGGGCAGGTGATCCGGTCGGCGACGCCGTCGAGGGTGTAGGCCCTGGTGGCCTCGAGCAGGTCGTCGAAGGTCGCCACGCCGTAGGTCCAGCGCCCGTTGTCGACCAGCCAGCGAGCCGAGGTGCTCGCGGCCACGAGTGCCTCGATCCCGCCGGCGGCCGCTGCGGCGGCGGCCATGCCCGCCACGGTCTCGTACATGTCCCAGACGCCGTCGTGGAGCACGCAGGCGGCGAGGCGGTGCTCGAAGGCGGCGGCGCGGGCCGCGAGGTAGCCACCGAGACTGGTGCCGACCAGGGCGATCTTCTCGGTGTCGACCTCGGGCAGGGTGACCGCGACGTCGACCACCGGGGTGACCACGGCCTCCCAGTCGGGGCGGAAGTGCAGCCCGGCGCGCACGGTCTTGCCCTGGCCGGGGCCGTCGAAGGCGAGCACGTTGTAGCCGCGCCGCAGCGCCCCGGCGGCGAGGGCGAAGTAGTCCTCCTCCAGGGTGGAGTCGTAGCCGCCGTGGTAGATCACGGTCGGGCGCGGAATGCCCGAGCCGTCGACGGTGAACAGGTACGCAGGCAGCGTGGTGCCCTCGTAGGGGAGCTCCAGGGCGTGGGCCGGGGTGTCGAGCAGCGCGACGGCGTCGGCGAAGGTCCGGCGCGACGCGGTCTGCAGCCGCACGGACTCCTGGTCGCGGGCCGGGTCCTCGCGGCGGTAGAAGTCCGCGGTCCGGTAGTAGTTCGAGGCCCGCAGCAGCGCCTCGCGGGCACTGACCCGGTGACCGGCGGCCAGCGCGTCGCGCCCGATGCGCTCGACCCGCGCAGCGGTGGCGGCCCATTGGGTGGACCACGCCACCTCGTCGCCCTCGGGGATCGCCCGGCAGGTGACCAGGACCTCCCCCAGCTCGGCGCCGCCGTAGGGGGCGTATCCCGCGGCCCGCAGCGCCTCGAAGGAGAAGGACTCGTCGTCGTAGAGGAACTTCATCGGAACCTCCCAGGTGAACGAGACGGAACCGTTCCGTCTCATTCGACGCTAGCAGACGGAACGGTCCCGTTCCATGGGATCGGGCGTCCCGTAGGTGGTGCCGATCACCCGGACCTGAGGAGTCGGCCGTCGTCGGATTAGGGTCTCCGGCACACCCGTAGGAGGGGGAGCTCGACGATGAAGTCCTTCACCGGTCGTACCGCCGCGATCACCGGAGCCGGGTCCGGCATCGGGCGCGCGCTGGCCCTGCGCCTCGCGGGCGACGGCTGCCACCTCGCCCTGGCCGACCGGGACGCCGCGGGCCTCGCCGAGACCGCCGCGCTCGCCGGGCCGCAGGTGCGGGTCACCACCGCCGAGCTCGACGTCGCCGACGAGAAGGCCGTCCACGGCTGGGCCGACGCCGTCGTCGCCGACCACGGCGCGGTGCACATGATCGTGAACAACGCCGGGGTCGCGCTGTCCGGGACCGTCGGGGGCCTGTCCCTGGAGGACTACCGCTGGATCATGGACATCAACTTCTGGGGCGTGGTCTACGGGACCAAGGCGTTCCTGCCGCACCTGGAGGCCGCCGGGGCGGGGCACGTCGTCAACCTGTCGAGCATCTTCGGCGTCGCCGCGCAGCCCCTGATGAGCGGCTACAACGCCAGCAAGTACGCGGTCCGCGGGTTCACCGAGTCGCTGCGCCAGGACCTCGAGCTCACCGGCTCCCCGGTGTCCGCGACCTGTGTGCACCCCGGCGGGATCCGCACCAACATCGCGAAGGCAGCCCGGGTCGACGACAGCGTCGCCACCGCCACCGGCAAGCCCGCCGCCGCGGCCACCGCGGAGTTCGAGCGGATGCTGAACACGACCCCCGACCGGGCCGCGAAGACCATCCTCGACGGCGTGCGGCGCAACCAGCGCCGTGTCCTCATCGGACCGGACGCCTGGGCCATCGACTCCATGGTGCGGCTGCTGCCGACCACCTACCAGCGGATCGTCACCGGGGCCGTGCGCTCGCGACGCGGAAAGGGCTGATTCCCCGGTGGGCCCTGACTAGGGTCGTAGGGCCGGGTGACCCCCGGCACACGACCCGAGGAGCCCACCCATGAGCCCCGAGCAGCCACCCCTCACCGCGTTCGGCCCGGACTTCCCCTTCCCCTACGACGACTGGCTGGCCCACCCCGCCGGTCTCGGCCGGATGCCACCGGACCGGCTGGGGTCCGAGGTCGTGGTCGTCGGGGCCGGGATCGCCGGGCTCGTCGCCGCCTACGAGCTGATGCGCATCGGGCTGCGGCCGGTCGTGTACGAGTCCTCCCACCTGGGCGGAAGGCTGCGCTCGCAACCGTTCGAGGGGGCCGACGGCATCGTCGCCGAGCTGGGTGGGATGCGCTTCCCGCGCTCGTCGACGGCGTTCCACCACTACGTCGACCTGCTGGGACTGGACACCGCGCCCTTCCCCAACCCGCTGACCGAGGCCGCCGGCAGCACGGTGATCGACCTGCACGGGCGGACGTACTACGGCCGGACCCTGGCCGACCTACCTCCGTTCTTCACCGAGGTCGCCGACGCCTGGGCGAGCGCGCTGGAGGAGGGCGCGGGCTTCACCGACCTGCAGCAGGCGATCCGCGAGCGCGACACCGCGCGCATCCGGGCGCTGTGGGCGGAGCTGGTCGAGGTGTGGGACGACCGCACCTTCTACGACTTCGTGTCCACGTCGAAGGCGTTCTCCGACCTGTCCTTCGCCCACCGCGAGGCGTTCGGCCAGGTCGGCTTCGGGACCGGTGGCTGGGACTCGGACTTCCCGAACTCGATGCTGGAGATCCTGCGGGTGGTGCTGACCGGCTGCGAGGACGACCAGCTGCTGGTCGTCGGCGGAGTGGAGCAGGTGCCGCAGGGACTGTGGACGCGCACCCCCGACGACCTGGTGCACTGGCCCGCCGGGACCAGCCTGTCGTCGCTGCACGGGGGCGGGACCCGCCCGGGCGTCGCCCGGCTGCACCGGCTCGACGCGGACACGATCCGCGTCACCGACGTCTACGGCGGCACCCGCGACGTGTCCGCGGTGCTCACCACCTGCCAGAGCTGGCTCCTGTCCACCCAGATCGACACCGACGAGTCGCTGTTCGGCCAGGAGCTGTGGATGGCCCTGGACCGCACCCGGTACATGCAGTCGACCAAGACCTTCGTGATGGTGGACCGGCCGTTCTGGCGCGACGTCGACCCGGCCACCGGCCGCGAGGTCATGAGCACGACGCTGACCGACCGGCTCACCCGGAGCACCTACCTGTTCGACAACGGCCCGGACCGGCCCGGGGTGATCTGCCTGTCGTACTCGTGGATGAGCGACTCGCTGAAGATGCTGCCGTACCCGGTCGAGAAGCGGGTGGAGCTCGCGCTGGCTGCCCTGCGCAAGATCTATCCGAACGTCGACGTCGGCGCGCACGTCATCGGCGACCCGATCACCGTGACCTGGGAGTCCGACCCGCACAGCCTGGGTGCGTTCAAGGGCGCCCTGCCCGGCCACTACCGCTACAACCGGCGGATGTACTGCCACTTCGTGCAGGACGACCTGCCGGCGGCCGAGCGCGGGATCTTCATGGCGGGCGACGACGTGTCGTGGACCCCGGCCTGGGCGGAGGGTGCGGTGCAGACCGCGCTGAACGCGGTCTGGGGGATCGTCGCGCACCTCGGCGGGGCCACTCCGCCGGACAACCCCGGCCCCGGGGACCGGTTCGCCGAGCTCGCGCCGCCCACGCTGCCGGACTGATGCGCGTCGCGCTGCTGCAGACCGCCTCCCGGCCGCGGGACGTGGCCGGGAACCTCGCCCGGCTCGCCGACGCCTGCGCCGACGCGGACGCGGACCTGCTCGTCACCCCGGAGATGTTCCTGACCGGCTACGACATCGGTGCCGAGGCGGTAGCGGAGCTCGCCGAACCGGCCGACGGGCCGTCGGCGGCCGCGGTCGCCGACATCGCCAGGGCGTCGGGGACGGCGGTGCTCTACGGCTACCCGCAACGCGACGGCGCCCGGGTCGCCAACGCGGTCGCGCTCGTCGGACCGGACGGCGACCGGCTCGCCGGGTACCGCAAGACGCACCGGCCCGGGCCCGGGAGAACCAGGTGTACGTGGCCTACGCGAACTGGTGCGGCACCGAGGGGTCGCTGCCCTACGGCGGGCTGTCCTGCGTCGCCGGACCGGACGGCGCCGTGGTGCGGGCGGGCCGGGACCCGGTCGGCCAGGTAGGGGTTCGCCCGCCGGGACACCCGAGCGTGCCGCATCGACGTCCGGGCCGGGATCGATGGCGACCCGGACGAGCCCGCGGTCGCGGGCCGCGTACGCGCCCCTGCTGCTGCCCGACGCCGACACCGCCCGTGCGGTACGGGCCCAGCCGGGCGTCGCCGACGCGCCGGCCCGCTGCGCCGCGCTGGACACCGCCGTCGTCGCGATCGGGGCATGGCTGGCCGGGCACTCCACCGTGTACGACGTGCTGACCGCCCCCGAGCGACGACGGCTGGCCGAGGGCGGCGCCGTCGGCGAGGTCGTCGGGCTGCTGGTCGACCGCACCGGCCGGATCCTCGCCAGCGGCCCGGCACACCAACTGGTCGCAGCCGGGGAGACCGACCTGCGGGCGGCGGCCGAGGTGATCGCGCTGGTCAGGGCCCCGGAGCGGGCCGCGGCCACCGCCGCCGTGCTGCGCTCGGGGGCTGGTCCACACCCTGGTCTGCGACGCGGCGACGGCCGACGCCCTGCTCGACCCGGGACACCGATGACACCGGTCCGGCAGCACCGGACGGCACCGAGCCGCTCACCAGGCGCCGGGCTCCATCTCCGCGGTCATGTCCCGCCACGCCACCGGCTCGCCGCAGTGCGCGCAGGTGAGCCGGGGCTCGGCGGGATGCCCGCAGCCGCGGTGCACCAGCCGGACCGGCGGGACGTCGACGGCGTGCCGGTCGCCCCAGTTCATCAGCGCCACGAGCACCGGGTACAGCTCGGCGCCCTTGGCCGTGAGCCGGTACTCGTGCCGGACCGGTCGCTCCTGGTAGGGCACGCGGTCCAGCACGCCCTCCTCCACCAGCACGCGCAGCCGGTCGTTGAGCACGTTGCTGCCCAGGCCGAGCTTGTCGCGGACGTGGTCGTAGCGACGCTCGCCGCGGAAGCACTCGCGCAGGACCATCATCGTCCACCGCTCGCCGAGGATCGCCCAGGTGCGGGCCACCGAGCAGTACGCGGCGCCGAGCTCATCGTGCTTCACGGGCCCCGACACTAGGACACTTTTCGAGTCCTTCGAGCTTGCGGGCGTGCATGCGCCTCGTTACGGTCGAACTCGTCTCGGGTCCCGCGATGGAGGTCGACGATGCCCTACTACCGCTTCACCGCGCCCACCGGGAACGCGACCCTGGCCCACCGTGCCGAGGTCGCCGCGGCGGTGACGAGGGTCCACAGCGAGGTCACCGGCGCTCCCGCCCGCTACGTGCACTGCACCTTCACCGAGGTCCCGCCCGGCAGCGTCTTCGTGGCCGGGGAACCGGTGGAGGGCGCGCGGATGGTCGGGCTGATCCGCGACGGCTGCACCCCGGAGGTCCGGGCCCGGCTGTTGCACGGCATCGCCGACGCCTGGTGCGCGATCACCGGGGACGCGAAGACCGATGTGGCGATCTTCCTGCACGAGGTGCCGGGTGCCAACGTGCTGGAGGACGGCGAGATCCTGCCCGAGGCCGCCGACGACCCGGTCGCCGCGCACACCTGAGCCCGCGACCGGGCCGGCCCCCGTGACACGGGGACCAGCCCGGGCGGTCAGGCGCCGGTCGCGAGCCGGTTCTCCGCCGAGGCCAGCGGGTCGTAGCTCGGCTCCATGAGCATCTCGTGCAGGTGCCGGCGGCGGACGCCCATGTTGCCGCCGTCGTAGACGGGGAAGCACAGGACGTCCTGCATGATCCCGGCGATCGGCGTCTCGGTGGTGTAGGCGTCCACCCCGACCAGGCGCATCGCGTCGTAGACGACGTCGACCGACCGCTCCGAGGCGTAGATCTTCGTGATGTTCGCGAGCTCGCGGTCCTTGCCCCCGGTGCGGTCGAAGTGGTCGGCCGCCTTCCACGACAGGTAGCGGGTCGCCTCGATGCGGATCTTGATGTCGGCGAGCATGTACCCGGCGTTCTGGTACTCGATGACCGGGTGCGGGCCGGAGCGGCTGTCGGTCCTCGCGAACTCGTAGGCGTAGTCGAAGGCCGCCCGCATCCGCCCGACGCAGGCCGCGCCGATCGGCGCGCAGGTCCAGGTGAACGCGCTCTTCACGATCTCCATGCCGTCGCCGGGGCCCCCGATCATGTTCGAGAGCGGGACGCGGACGTCGCGGAACTCGACGCGCGGCGAGTTCGCGGCGCGGTGCC
Source organism: Pseudonocardia sp. EV170527-09 (assembly GCF_008369905.1). Classification (NCBI taxonomy): domain Bacteria; kingdom Bacillati; phylum Actinomycetota; class Actinomycetes; order Pseudonocardiales; family Pseudonocardiaceae; genus Pseudonocardia; species Pseudonocardia sp. EV170527-09. The sequence goes on along the minus strand of NZ_VRMC01000018.1, from coordinate 26,913 downwards.
CGATGGTGTCGAGCATGCCGGTGATCTCCACGCCGGGCGTGCCCCGCTCGACCATGACGACCGCGAGCGACTCCTGCGGCGGCAGTGCCGGGTCGGTGCGGCAGACGACCGCGATGAGGTCGGCCCCCTGGCCGTCGAAGCCCGAGGCGTTGGTGGTGTAGTGCTTGGACCCGTTGAGGACGATCTCGTCGCCCTCGATCCGGGCGAAGGTCTGCACCCCGACCTTCGGGTCCGGCGAGTCGTAGTTCGCGCCGCCGGTGACCTCGGTGTAGGCGATCGCGGCGAGCTTCGGCTCGGTCCCGCAGAAGGCCGGCAGCCAGCGCTGCTTCTGCTCCTCGGTGCCGAAGTGGACGACCGGGTACAGTCCGAGACCGGTGCCGAGGATCGCCGTGGGGGTGTTGACGTCGACGCGGGCCAGCTCCTCGACGGCCAGCACGAACTGCAGCGAGGTGAACCGGCCGCCGCCGTACTCGGCCGGGATGAGCGCCTTGACGAACCCGGCCTCGACCATCTGCCGGTAGAACGGCTCGATGGCGTAGAACCGCTCGGCGGGCTGCGGGTGCGGGGCGATCGCCGGCTCGACGCCGGTCAGGACGGTGTCGGCGAACTGCCGGGCCTGCTCGCGCAGGGCCAGCTGCTCGGCGTCGAGGGAGAAGTCCAGTGTCATCGTCGGATACCTTCCGGTCGGGCCCCGACCCGACCGTGGGGTCAGGGACGCGACGCGATGGTGGCCGTCACACCCCGTCCCGGGATCGAACCGGTGTGCACGGCGGCCGGTACCGGCGTGCACGGTCCGTCCGGGCCGCGGTCGACGTACTCCGACGGCAGGCAGCCGTGCTGGGCGCGGAAGACCCGGTTGAGGTGGGACAGGTCGGCGAAGCCCCAGCGGGCGGCGAGCTCGGTGAGGGTCCCGGTCCGCGCCGGTGCGGCGAGCTCGCGGGTGCACCCGTCGAGGCGCAGGGCCATGACGGTGCGGGAGAAGCTGCGGTCGGTGCCCTCGTAGAGCTGGTGCAGCTTGCGGATCGAGATGCCGAAGCGGGCCGCGACCGCGCCGGCCGAGGTGTCCCCGGTCCGCAGGTGCGCCGCCAGGTAGCGGTTGACCGCGGCCCGCAGACCCGCGTCGAGGTCCACGCGCCCGGTGTCGCGCAGCTCGTCGGAGCCGCCGGCCGCGGCGGCGAGCAGCGTGGTGAACGCGGTGTCGGCGGCGTCCGCGCCGGCCGGGTCGAGCGCGTCGAGGCCGTTCCAGGTGGACAACATGGTGGAGGCGACGATGCGGGCCATGCCGGGCGCGGCGCCGTCGTGGGTCGTCGCGGTGGCGCCGTCGAGGTCGGCGACCAGCGGCAGCAGCCGGGCGCGCGGCACCCGGAACGAGACGCAGCGCCACTCCTCGGTCCGGTCGTCGGCGACGAACTCCAGCCCGTACTCGCGGGTCGTGTCGAACAGCGCGAAGCCGCCCGGCCCGACGACGCAGCGGCGCCCGGCCTGGGTCCCCACGCAGTGACCGCTGATCTGCAGGTTCACGAACACGTGGTCGGTGACGGTGCGCCGCACCTCGGCCGCGCCGTGGGTGATGAGCTGCGTCGCCGACGACACCTCGGCACAGTTGGTGGCGGTCAGCCTGCTGGAGCGCACCCAGCTGCGGATCTCGTGCGCATGGGCCCGGCCGGTCCGCCGCGCGCCGGGCAGCTCCGCGGCGAGCGGGGTGAACGCCTCGCAGATCACCTCGCGCCAGTAGCTGAACTGCTCACCGGCCGGGCGGTCCTCAGTGGTCCAGTAGCGCACTCGGGGCCTCCTCGACAGCTCGCATCGGCTCCGCCGGCGTCGGTGCCGTGAGCCAGGACACTATCCCGCAGGCGCCTCGGAACCCAGGTCCCGGCGGGAGGAGTGCGCCGGGCGACCGTGGCACCTCGCGCCGGTGGCCGACCTGCTCCGCCGCGGTACGGTCGTCGGTGGTCCAGTACGCCACGTCGCACCTCCTTCGGCTCGGGGACGTCCGGAACGCGGACCGAGCCTGGCGCGGAACGGGGGCGACCCGGTTTCCCGGGGGTAACGGCGTGTTCCGGCGTTCTCACAGTCCTGCGCCGACGCCGGGAGACGGCCGACACGTCGCGGTCACCGACGCGTAGCGCTCCCGCCACCCGGGGCGCAGCAGGCCAAGAGCACCCTGGAACAGGCCGGCGAGAAAGGTCGGGGAGTCCTTCACGAAGGACTGACCGGGTTCCCCCGGAACGACATCGGGCCCCGACCACCAGTGGTGGTCGGGGCCCGATCGTGTGCGCCCGAAGGGATTCGAACCCCTAACCTTCTGATCCGTAGTCAGATGCTCTATCCGTTGAGCTACGGGCGCGTCGCTGTCTCCAGCGTAGCAATCTTCAGTTGTCGGCCGGCGACCGGTGTATCGACCGCCGTGCCGGTGCGGAGGCTCCGGGATTTGAACCCGGGATGGGGGGTTACCCCAAACCGCATTAGCAGTGCGGCGCCATAGACCAGACTAGGCGAAGCCTCCCCGGTGCCTGACGGCCACCAGCGAGTACAACACTACACGCGCGTTCCGGTCCTCCCGAACCGGGGTCCCCCTGACCGAGGGACCCCGGTCCGGAGCAGGTCAGGCTCCCGCGAGGGCCACGAACGGGGTCAGCGCGTCCGGGTTCTGCAGCGCGCCGGCCGACACCGCCTTCTCCGGTGCGGTCCCGGAGAGGATCTTCTTCACCGGCACCTCGCACTTCTTGCCGTTCAGCGTGCGCGGCACCGCGTCGACGACGACGAACCGGTCCGGCACGTGCCGCGGCGAGAGCTCCTTGCGCAGCAGGGTGCGCAGGGTGGGCTCGACGTCGTCGAGGGTGGTGCCGTCGTCGAGCACCAGGAAGCAGAGCAGGGTGCCCTCCTCGCGGGCGCCGAGCGCGGTGGTGTCGATCACCAGCGAGTCGGCGACGCCCTCCACGTTCTCGACGACGGCGTAGAAGTCCGCGGTGCCCATCCGGACCCCGCCGCGGTTGAGGGTGGAGTCCGAGCGGCCGTAGATGACGTAGGAGCCGCGCGGGGTGCGGCGGACCCAGTCGCCGTGGCGCCAGTTGCCGGGGAAGTCCTCGTAGTAGGACTCGCGCAGCCGGGTGCCGTCCGGGTCGTTCCAGAACGTGACCGGCATCGACGGGGTCGGCGTGGTGATGACCAGCTCCCCGACGTCGTCGAGCAGGTCGGTGCCGTCCTCGGCCCAGGACCGGACGTCGGCGCCGAGCGCCGCGCAGGACAGCTCCCCCAGCCAGACCGGCACGGTCGGGGCGCTGGTGAGGAACGCGGCACACACGTCGGTGCCGCCGGAGACCGAACAGATCTGGATGTGCGACCCGGCAGCCTCGCCGATCCAGCGGAAGCCGTCGACCGACAGCGGGGCGCCGGTGGAGCCGAGCGCGCGCATCGCGGAGAGGTCGTGGTCCTCGCCGGGACGCAGACCTGCCTTCATGCAGGACTGCACGTACGGGGCGGAGACGCCGAACAGCGCCACCCGGTGCTTCGCGGCGAGTGCCCACAGCGCGCCGAGGTCCGGGTGTCCGGGGCTGCCGTCGAACATCACGACCGTCGCACCCACGAGCAGGCCGCCGATCAGGAAGTTCCACATCATCCAGCCGGTGGTGGTGAACCAGAAGAACCGGTCCCCCGGCCCGAGCCCGTGCTGCAGGCGCATCGCCTTGAGGTGCTCGACGACGATCCCGCCGTGGCCGTGCACGATGCCCTTCGGCAGGCCCGTGGTGCCGGAGGAGTAGAGCACCCAGAGCGGGTGGTCGAACGCGACGGGGGTGAACTCCAGCGGGCCGGTCTCGGCGGTGAACTCGGCCCAGGTCGTCGTGCCGTCGAGGGTGGCGTCGGGGTCGAGGTAGGGCACGAGGACGGTCGCACGCAGCGTCGGCAGCCGGCCCTGCAGATCGGCGACCTTGTCGCGGACGTCGAAGCCCTTGCCGTTGTAGCGGTAGCCGTCGACGGCGACGAGCACGGCGGGCTCGATCTGGGCGAAGCGGTCGTGCACGGCGCGGGCGCCGAAGTCCGGCGAGCACGACGACCAGATCGCGCCCAGGCTCGCCGCCGCCAGGAACGCCACCAGGGTCTCGACGCAGTTCGGGGCGAGTGCAACGACCCGGTCGCCCCGGCCCACCCCGGCCCGGACGAGCCCGGCGCGGGCGCGGGCGACCTGGTCGCGCAGCTCGGCGTGGGTGACGGTGCGCTCCAGGCCGTCCTCACGGACGAACTCGACGGCGACGTCGTCGTCGGCGCGGCCGGGGCCGGGGGTCAGGGCGTGTTCGGCGTAGTTCAGCGTCGCGCCCGGGAACCACTGCGCGCCCGGCATGTCCCGCGAGCCGAGCGTCGCCGTCGGGCGGTCGTGGAACAGCACGCCGCAGTACTCGGCGACGGCCGACCAGAAGCCCTCCAGGTCGGTCACCGACCAGGTGTGCAGCTGCGCGTAGTCGGTGACGTCGGTCAGCGGGGCGCCCCGCTCGTCACGTGCCCAGGTGGCGAAGCGGACGATCTCGGTGTCGCCGGTCCGCGTCGGGTCCGGGCTCCACAGGAGCTCGGGGACCTCCGGGTCGGTGACGGTCTGCGGTGACGGCACGGGCGACATGACCCGAGCATCCCCGACGGCACCTGCCACGCACCAGTGGTCCGGCCCCACCGGGACGGTCAGGCCGCACCGACGATCGGCGGCGCGAGCCGGGCGAAGCCCTCCTGCCGCTCGTAGGGGAAGTGCGGGTACGGCGCGGGCCGGCGGGACACCGCGTCCAGACGGGCCAGCTGGTCGTCGTCGAGGCGCCACCCGACGGCGCCGAGGTTCTGTTCCAGCTGTTCCGGGTCCCGGGCACCGATGATCACCGAGCTGACCGTCGGCCGGGTGGTGAGCCAGTTCAGCGCGATCTGGGGCACCGTTCGGCCGGTCTCGGCGGCGATCGCGTCGAGCACGTCGACGACGTCGTGGAGCAGGTCGTCGGGCACCGGCGGCCCCGCCTCGGCGGTGGCGTGCAGGCGGCTGCCCGCGGGCAGCGGGGCGCCCCGGCGGATCCGGCCGGTCAGCCGCCCCCAGCCCAGCGGGCTCCAGACCAGCGCGCCGACCCCCTCCTCGTGGCCCAGCGGCATCAGGTCCCACTCGTAGTCGCGCCCGACCAGCGAGTAGTAGACCTGGTGGGCGACGGGCCGTGCCCACCCGTGCCGGTCGGCGAGGTCCAGGGCCCGCACGAGCCGTCGCCCGGGGAAGTTGGAGACGCCGGTGTAGCGCACCTTCCCCGCGCGGACCAGCTCGTCGAGGGTGGAGAGCACCTCCTCGGGCGGGGTGCCCGCGTCGTAGGCGTGCAGCTGGAACAGGTCGATGTGGTCGGTCCGCAGCCGGCGCAGGGCGTCCTCGACGGCCCGGACCAGGCGCGGCCGGGAGGTGCCGGCGTCGTTGGGGCCGGGGCCGGTGGGCAGCCCCGCCTTGGTCGAGATCAGCACCTCGTCGCGGCGGTGCGCGACGGCCGCGCCGAGCACCTCCTCCGAGGCTCCCGCGGAGTAGACGTCCGCGGTGTCGAACAGGGTCACCCCGGCGTCGAGGCAGCGGTCGACCATCCGGCGCGCGCCGGCGACGTCGACCGATCCCCACGCCCCGAACAGCTCGCCGCTCCCGCCGAAGGTGCCCGCGCCGAGGCTCAGCACCGGGACCTGCAGCCCACTGCGTCCCAACCGTCGGTACTCCATGACCGTCTCCCCTCTAAAGGAACTGTGGTTCCGTTTGAACCTAGCACGCCAAACGGGACTCTGGTTCCGTCAAGGGCTAGGGTGGGCGCCGTGGCACCGGAGATGAGCAGACCGGGGGGCCGGACCGCGCGGGTCCGGTCGGCCGTGCTGGCGGCGGCGGGCGACGCACTGATCGAGCTCGGGCCGACCGGGCTGGACCTGGCCGAGCTCGCGCGGCGGGCCGGGGTCGGCAAGACGACGGTCTACCGGCGCTGGGGCAGCGTCGCGGCGGTGCTCGAGGACATGGTGTCGGACATGGTCGAGACCTCCGCACCGCGCGCGGACACCGGCTCGCTCGACGGCGACCTGCTCGCCAACGCCGAGCTCGTCCGCGCCACGCTGGCCGACCCACGGCAGGGCAGGCTGCTGACCGCGCTGATCTGCGCCGCCGTCGGCGACGCGGGGACGGCGCGGGCGCTGCGCGGCTTCTACGACGCCCGCACCGCAGCCTGGGAGCCGTGCGTCACCGACGCCGTGACCCGCGGCGAGGTGCCCGACGGCACCGATCCGGCCGCCGTGGTGCGGGCGGTCTCCGCCCCGCTCTACCACCTGCTCCTGACCCGCGGCACACTCCCGGACGCCGACGACGCGCGGCGGGCCGCGGTCGTCGCCGGGGTGGCCGCGCGGGCCGGGGCGTTCGTCAGCGCAGGTGCGCGTCGAACCAGTTGAGGACCCGCTGCCACGCCTCGGCGGCCGACTCCGGGTCGTCGTCGAAGCGGTAGCCGGTGCTCGGGTAGACGACGACGTCGGTCGCCTTCCCCGAGGACGCGGCGGCGTCGCGCAGCCGGGCGACGGCGTCGGTGTCCGACGCCTCGGAGTAGATGCCCAGCCAGGGGCAGGTCAGCTCCGGCGCGGTCTCCACCAGCGCGGGCAGGCTGGACCACGGCGAGGACTCGATCCCGCTGCCGGCGACGGTGATCGCCGCGCCGAGGGTGCGGTTCGCCGCCACGTGCAACGCGACCGTGCCGCCGAGGTCGAAGCCGAGCACTCCCATCCGGTCGGCCTCGAAGCCCTGGTCGCCGAGCCAGCCGAAGGCTGTGTCGCAGTCGTCCATGACCTGGCGCGGGTCCAGGCTGCCGACGTGCTCGGCCACCGCGGCCTCCGAGCCGTCGGCGAGGTCGCCACCGGCGTCCGCGTCGCGGTAGAGGTGCGGCGCGACGGCCAGCCAGCCGTCCGCGGCGAGCCCGGTGACCAGCAGCCGGATCGAGTCGGTGACCCCGCGCGCCTCCTGCAGCACCACGATCCCGCCGCGGGCGGCACCGTCGGGTTCGGCCACGGTCAGGCGCAGCTCGCCCCCGTCGGTCAGCGGCACGCCCTCGGTCCGGACAGCGGTGGTCGTCATGTCGTCACTCAACCAGAGCACCGGCCCGCGTTTCGACCCCCGACGGATACCGTTGCCGTCATGACGCTCATCCGCCCCGATCTGGACACCCTGCCCGCCTACGTGCCGGGCCGCACCGTCCCCGGGGCGGTCAAGCTCGCCAGCAACGAGGTGGCCGCGCCGCCCGCTCCGGCGGTGCTGGCGGCCGTGGCCCGTGCCGCCGCAGGTGGCAACCGGTATCCGGACCTCGGCGTCGTCGAGCTGACCGGCCGCATCGCCGACCTGTACGACCTCGCGCCGGAGCGGGTCGCGGTCGGCTGCGGCTCGGTGACGCTGTGCCAGCAGCTCGTGCAGATCGGCTGCCTGGGCCCCGGCGACGAGGTGCTGTTCGCCTGGCGTTCGTTCGAGGCGTACCCGATCGTGACCCAGATCGGCGGGGCGGAGATCCGCACCGTCCCGCTGGACGCCGCCTACCGGCACGACCTCGACGCGATGGCCGCCGCCGTCACCGAGCGGACCCGGGTGGTGTTCGTGTGCAGCCCGAACAACCCGACCGGCCCGGCCGTGCACCGCGACGAGTTCGTCCGCTTCCTGGGCGCCGTGCCGCCGGACGTGCTGGTGGCGCTCGACGAGGCCTACGCCGAGTTCGTCACCGACCCCGACGCCGTCAGCGGCCGGCCGCTGCTCGACGAGCACCCGAACCTGGTCGTGCTGCGCACCTTCTCCAAGGCCTACCGGCTGGCGGGACTGCGGGTCGGCTACGCCCTGACCTCCACCGAGATCGCGACCGCGCTGCGCAAGGTGGCGCCGCCGTTCGGGGTCAGCTCGATCGCCCAGGCGGGTGCCGTTGCCGCGCTGGAGCACCGGGAGGAGATCCTCGCCGACTGCGCCGCCGTCGTCGCGGAGCGGGACCGGGTGGCCGCCGGGCTGCGTGGGTCCGGGTTCACCGTCCCGGAGAGCCAGGCCAACTTCGTGTGGCTGCCGCTCGGGGACCGGACCGCGGCGTTCGCGGCGCACTGCGGCGAGCGGAAGGTGATCGTGCGCCCGTTCGCCGACGACGGGGTGCGGGTCACCGTGTCCACGCCGGAGGAGAACGACATGCTCCTCGACGTCGCGTCGTCCTTCGGGTCCTGAGAGCCGGTGCTCAGCCGTCCAGCTGGTAGCCCAGCCCCCGGATGGTCCTGATCCGTTCGGGACCGATCTTGCGCCGCAGGTAGACACGTAGACCTGCACCAGGTTGGCCGACACCGGTTCGGTCCAGGCCCGCCGGCCCAGATCGTCGAGCGCGACCGGCTCGCCCGCCCGTTCGGCCAGCGCGAGCAGCAGCGCGTACTCGGTCGGCGACAGCGCGACCCGGCGGCCGTCGACGAAGACCTGTCCGGCGTCGACGTCGACGGACAGGCCGCCGTGCCCGAGCACCGTCGGCGCCGGCAGGCCCGCGGCGGCACGCAGCCGGAGCCGGATCCGGGACGCGAGCTCGTCCGGGACGAACGGCCGGATCAGGAAGTCGTCGCGGTCGCCGCGCAGCATGCCGATCACCCCGGCCCGCCGGTCGCGCGGCACGACGGTGATCACCGGGGTCGGTGGCGACTCGGACTGGACGGCGCCCAGCAGCACCGAGGGTTCGGGGCCGGGCAGCTCCATGTCGAGCACGAGCAGGTCCGCGCCGCGGGAGCGCAGGGTGTCCAGCAGCTCGATGCCGTCGGCGACGACGACGAGGTCCACGCCCTCCGCGGCGAGGTCCTGACGCAGCCCGCGGCCGAGCGAGGCGGTGCCCGCCGAGGGCGGCAGCGCCAGCAGCACGCAGAGCGCGCGCATCTCGGAACGCGGTGCGGGGATCGGGAGGGACGGCGAGACGGGGGGAGCGTGATCGTTCACAGATCCTGCGGAGGTCGGGGAGCGGGGAGGTCGTGCGGGGAGCACCGGGGAGGCACGGCCACTGTTCCGCGACCGGTAGCCCGTCACAATCGGCTAACGGTGCGACATACCGTGACCATGTAGCCCGAACGGGTGAAGCTGAGAGTGTGGTTGCTCTGTTCGGCCCAGCAATACTGCCGAAATGGCGGGATCTTGCTCTTCGGCGCTCTCCGGCGACCTGTCGGCGCGGAGACGCAACCACCCTTCTCAGCGAGGGTGTTCACACTCGGTCACCCTACCTAGAGTCTCCCCTCATGCGACGGAAGAGTTCCGCTGCGGCTGATCAGGTCGACCCCCGCGACCTGATCGCGCGACTCGCCGCCGAGCACAGCTCCCCCTCTGTGCCGTCTCCCCGGGGCAGGCATGCCGCGTCCTCCGCCCCGGCGGACGACACGGCCCGATCGGCCGTACCCGCGGCCACTCAGCTCATGGACCGGGTGAGCGCCTCCGGGCGGCACCGCGTCCTCGACGACGACCGCGACGCCCGCTCCGGCTCCGACTCCGACGACACCGGTGCCGCCGTCACGGCGGACTCCCCCACCGGTGCCGCGGCGACGGATGCCGGGCGGATCACCTGGGCCGACACGGCCGACCCCGGCCCGTGGGCGCCGCGTAGCCGCGCGACCGGCACCGGGTCCCACGCGGCCACCGGAACCGGGGCGCACGCTGCCACCAGGACCGGGCCGCACGCAGTCACCGGGACCGGGGCGCACGCGGCGACCGGGGACACCGCGGTGGCCGGGGACGCGACGGCCGCCGTGGACCCGACGGCCACCGGGACGGGCGCGCACGCCGTGCCCGCCACCCGGACGCCGGGCCGTCGCGCACGGCGGGTCGCGTCGTCGTCGGCGGCGGGGCTGTCCGGCGTGGAGCTGTTCGGCGGGGCCCCCTCCCCCTCGACCTCTCTCGTTCCCGGCGGGCCCGAGACCCTGCAGGCCGAGGTGCCCGCGCCACGCACCGAGGTCGACGGCGGGGTCATCGCCGGGCTGCACGAGCCGGACGGCTCCGGTTCGTTGTCGGGGACGGGCTCGGTCGTCGCGATCGACCGCTCACGTCCCACCCGCTCCCGCATCCGCCGGTTCGCCCCGCTGGGCGTCGGCGCCGCCGCGGTACTCGCCGCGACGATGGTGCTGACACTGCTGCAGCCCGGTACCGAGGACCCGTCGCTGTCCGCGGCGATGGTCAACGACTCGTCGCGCCGGTCGGCGTCGGACACCACGCTGTCGGCCGGACCGGTGCTGGCCAACGGGGGCGGCTCCGCACTCGGCGACGCCGCGCAGGGCGCGTCCGGCCAGATCGGCCAGGCACTGGCCGCGCAGGAGGCCGCCGAGCGTCGTGCCGAACAGCGCCGTCGCGAGGCCGCCGAACGGGCACGGGCCGCCGCGAGCTCCGGCGGTTCCGGTGGTGCCCCCGCCGGTCCGATCGGCGGCGCCGTCCAGGTCGCCAGCGACGGCATCCAGGCCGCGCTGAAGATGGGCTGGCAGGCCATCGGCGGCGACGAGTTCCTCGGGTCCACCCTCGGGAGCAACTGGTCGCCCTACAACGGCGAAGGCCACGACGGCCAGGGCAAGCGCACCTCCGACGCGATCTCGGTGGAGAACGGCAACCTGGTCATCCGCGGCGACTCGCAGGGCAACACCGGCGGCATGGCCTGGGGCACCCCGCAGAAGTACGGCAAGTGGGAGATGCGCGCCCAGTTCCCCAAGGGCGACAAGCAGTACCACCCGGTGCTGCTGCTGTGGCCGAGCGAGGTGTCCTGGCCGGAGGGTGGCGAGATCGACTTCGCCGAGACCACCAGCGCCAGCGACGACGTGTCCTTCTTCCTGCACTACGGCAGCTCGAACTCGCAGAAGGACGCCAAGAAGCAGATCGACATCACCCAGTGGCACAACTACGCCGTGGAGTGGACCCCGGACGCGATCGTCGGCTACATCGACGGCGTCGAATGGTTCCGCTCCGAGGACCCCAGCACGTTCCCCCCGGGTCCGATGCACGCCACGATCCAGCTCGACTACTTCCCCGACGGGGGCTCGCCGGAGCCGTCGGAGATGCGCGTCGCCTGGATGCGTCAGTACAAGTAGCACTCCCCACACGACCGCCCGCCGCCCGGCGCTCCCCACCGGACGGCGGGCGGTCGTGTGTGCCGGGTCAGCCGGCCAGGCCGCGGCGCGCCAGCAGCGGCGCGATCTCCAGGTCGCGGCCACGGAACGAGCGGTAGGCCTCCATCGCGTCGACGGCGCCGCCACGCGACAACACCTCGCGACGGAACCGGTCGCCGTTCTCCCGGCGCAGGCCGCCGTGCTCGCCGAACCAGGCGACGGTGTCGGCGTCGAGCACCTCGGCCCAGATGTAGGAGTAGTACGCCGCCGCGTACCCGCTGCCGCCGAACACGTGGTTGAAGTACGTGCTGCGGTAGCGCGGCGGGACCAGCGGGTGCGCGGCCCCGGCCGCCTCCAGCGCCTGCTGCTCGAACGCGAGCACGTCGGTGATCCCGGCGGCCTCGGCCGGGGACAGCCGGTGCCACGCCTGGTCCAGCAGCGACGCGGCCAGGTACTCCGTCGTCGCGAAGCCCTCGCCGTACCCGCGCGCGGCCTGCGACGCGGCCAGCAGCTCGTCGGGCAGCGGCTCACCGGTCACGTGGTGGCGGGCGAACGAGGTGAGGACCTGCGGGTCCTCCAGCCACATCTCGTTCACCTGGCTGGGGAACTCGACGAAGTCGCGCGGCACCGAGGTCCCGGAGAACGTCGGGTACTCGACCTCGGAGAACAGCCCGTGCAGGGCGTGCCCGAACTCGTGGAACAGGGTGCGGACCTCGTCGAGGGTGAGCAGCGCGGGCTCCCCGGCCGGGGGCTTGTTCAGGTTCAGCGTGTTCAGCACCACCGGCCGCGTCCCGAGCAGCGACGACTGGTCGACCAGCGAGTTCATCCACGCACCGCCCCGCTTCGACGGCCGTGCCCACAGGTCGGCGCCGAACAGCCCGAGCGGCTCGCCGTCACCGTCGCCGTTCGTTCCGCCTGCGCTGCTCTCGCGGACCTCCCACCACCGCACGTCCGGGTGGTAGGCGGGCAGGTCGGTGCGCTCGGTGAAGGAGATCCCGTACAGCTCGGACGCGGCGCGGAACACGCCGTCGGTGAGCACCCGGTCGAGCTCCAGGTACGGGCGCAGCGCCGCGTCGTCGACGGCGTAGCGCTCGCGGCGCACCCGCTCCGCCTCGAACGCCCAGTCCCACGGCTCCAGGTCGCCCTCGACGCCGCCGGCCAGCTCCGCGGCCTCCCGGTCGGCGTTGGCGACCGCCGCGGGGACCAGCGACTCCAGCATCGCGACCGCGGCCTCCGCCGTCCCCGCGGTGGCATCGTCGATCACGTACGACGCGTGGTCGGGGTACCCGAGCAGCGCGGCCCGCTCGGCGCGCAGCCGCACGATCGCCAGCACGATGGCGCGGGTGTCGTGCTCCCCGGCCTGTCCGCGGGTCGTCGAGGCGCGGAACAGCTCCTCGCGCAGCGACCGGTCGGTCAGGACCGCGAGCGCGGGCTGCGCGGTCGGCAGGACCAGGGTGATCAGCCAGCCGTCGGCGTGGTCGCGCTCGGCCGCGGCGGACGCGGCGGCGGCGATCGCATCCTCGGACAGGCCGTCGAGCCGGGACCGGTCGGTGACGTGCACGGCTGCGGCGTTCGCCCCCGCCAGCAGCGCCGCACCGAACCGGGTCGTCAGCCCGGACAGCTCCGCGTTCAGCTCCCGCAGCCGAGCCTGCTCGTCGGGACCGAGCCGGGCCCCGGCGCGCACCATGTCACGGTGGTGGCGCTCCAGCAGCCGCAGTGACTCGGCGTCGAGACCGAGGTCGTGACGACGGGAGTGCAACGCGTCGATCCGGGCGAACAGCCCCGGGTCCAGCGCGATCGCGTCGGCGTGCGCGGCGAGCATCGGCGCGACGTGGGCCTCGATCTCGCGCACCGCGGGCGAGGAGTCCGCCGAGACACGCGTGTAGAACAACCGCGCCACCCGGTCCAGCGTGGCGCCGGAGCGTTCCAGGGCGACGATCGTGTCGTCGAAGGTGGGCTCGCCCTCTCCCGCGACGATCGCCGCCACCTCCGCGCTGCTCGGCCGTCCCGGCCTCGAACGCGGGCAGGTAGTGCTCGTCGGTGATCCGGGAGGTGTCGGGCAGACCCCACGGCAGCGCGCTCGGGGCGAGGAACGGGTTGCTCATGGAGCCGACCCTACGGCCGGGGACCGTCAGGAACCGGCCAGTTCGCGACGCATCGCGAGCCGCGGCCACACGTCGAGACCGCGCGCGGCCTCGTGCTCCCGGATCGCCCGCAGCTCCGGGCCGGGCGCGATCAGCTCACGGAAGCCGAGCCGCGCCCAGTACGGGCCGTTCCACGGCACGTCCCGGTAGGTGGTCAGGGTCAGCGCGGGCAGCCCACGGTCCCGGGCCCAGCCGGCGAGGTGCTCGACCAGCCCCTCCCCGATCCGCCGTCCGCGCTGCGACGGCAGCACCGACACCTGCTCGACGTGCGCGCAGCCGTCGACGAGATCGGCGATGAGGTAGCCGACCAGCGGCCCTCCGTCCCCGGTTCCGCCTGCGCTCCTCTGGGCCACCCAGGCCCGCCCCGCCACCACGTAGGCAGCCAGCACCGCAGCCGGTGGCGGATCGTCGTCGGCGACGACGTCGAGCCCGATCGCCCGGAACGGCTCCCCCGCCGCGCGCTCGATCTCACGCAGGGCGGGGACGTCGGCGACGCGGGCGACACGGATCACGCCTGCGGACCCTCCACCACCGCGCGGATCCGTTCCAGGGTCGTCCGCATCCCCGCACGGTTGGTGCGCCCGCGGGCCCACCCCAGCAGCGCCCAGTAGACCCGGGTGGCGGGCGAGGGCTCCATCCGGAAGGACTCGGTGACCTCGGTTCCCTCGGTGCCGTCCGGAGCGGTGGCCGGGGTGAACCGGTAGTGCCAGTGGATGACCCGCCGGTCACCGGGCAGGAGCACGACGAAGCCGAACTCGCGGCCCGGCTCGCAGGCGGTGATCTCGCACGTCGACCAGTAGGTCGGTCCGCGGCCGTTGCGGACGACCTTGCCGCGGAACCGGACGCCGACGGCCGGGCCGGTCTCGCCGTCCAGCCACTGCGCGTCGACGGTCTCGGGTGAGAACCGGCCGGTGTTGCGGATGTCGGAGACCAGCTCCCAGATCCGCTCGGGCGGTGCCGTCATGTGGACGGTGACCTCGTCATGCACGGCGTTCCCCCACGGTGCCGCACACCAGGTCGGCGGCGCGCTCCCCGATCATGATCGCGGTCGCGGCCGGCCCGCGCCGCGGCACGCGGGGCAGGACGGAGGTGTCCGCCACCCGGAGCCCGCCCAGGCCGTGCACCCGCAGGTCGGAGTCGACGACGGCGTCCGGTCCGGTACCCGCCGGGGCGCTGCCGGACAGGTGCACCGAGGTCGTCAGGTGGTCGCGGATCCAGCCGTCGAGCCGGGTGTCGTTGCCGAGCTCCCAGCCGGCGGGGCCGCCGTCGTCGGGGCCGGCTCGGTCCCAGCCCGCGGCACGCAGGATGTCCGCGGCGATCCGCACCGCGGCCCGCATCCGGTGCCGGTCGGAGGTGGTGCGCAGGTAGCGGAAGTCCAGCCGGGGCGGGTCGTCGTGGTCCGGGGAGGTGATGGCGAGCATCCCGCGGCTGTCCGGGCGCTGCACCGCGCACATCAGGTGCGCGGGCCCGCCGGGCGCGAACGGGTGCGCGAACAGCAGGATCTCCAGGTCACCGGCCGGGTCGGTACCGGAGTCGAGGTGGAGCGCGGCCTGCGCGGCGACGGCGTCGGCGGGCGGGTCGGGCAGGCCGCTGCGCAGTGGCAGGAACACCGCGGGATGGTCCGACCAGCCGCGTCCGACCCCGGGCAGCTCGTGCACCACGGCGACACCCGCGGCCCGCAGTGTGTCCTCCGGGCCGATCCCGGAGCGCTGCAGCAGCGCCGGGGTGCCGACCGCGCCCGCGGTCACGACGGTCTCGGCGGCGTGCAGGGTGCGCCCGCCGACGCGCACCCCGGTGACCCGGCCACCCTCGATCACCAGGGTCTCGGCCGGGGCTCCGCCGAACACGGTCAGCGTGTCCGTGCCGCCGCTCGCTGCGCCTGCGCTCCTCCCGGCCGACTCCGCGTACCCCCACGGCGGAGGCAGGTAGGCGGCAGCGGCGCTGACCCGGCGCCCGTCGACGGCGTTGGTCGGGATCGGGCCCGCGCCGGGCGGGCCGCCGGCGTTCTTGTCCGGCTCCTCGGGATGGCCGAGCGCGAGGCAGGCGGCCAGGAACGGGTCGGTCGTCGCGGCGCGGCGCCGGCCCGAGGGGCGCGAGATGCGCAGTGGGCCCGCGTCGCCGTGCCGGTCGGGAGTGCAGAAGTCGACGTCGCGCTCCAGCCGCCGGTAGTACGGCAGGACGTCGTCGTAGGACCAGCCGGGGACGCCCCAGTCCGCGAAGTCCGCCGGGACGGCGCGCACGAAGTAACCACCGTTGATCGCACCGGAGCCGCCCAGCACGCGTCCCCGCGGCACGGTGCACTCCCGCCCCTGGCACAGCGTCGCCCGGTAGGCCCAGTTGAGGACGTGGCCGGGCGCGGTCGCGGCGAGCGACGCGATCGGGATCGAGTCCGGTGGGACGACGACGGCACCCGCCTCGACCAGGGCCGTGCGCACCCCGCGCTCGGCGAGCCGGCCCGCGAGGGTGCACCCCGCGGATCCCGCGCCCACCACCACCACGTCGAACCCGTTGGTCATTACTGCCAGGATGCCTCACGTGACCGACGCTGCACGTGACCTCGCCTCGTTCCTCACCGCGAGCCCGTCGCCGTACCACGCGGTGGCCGAGGCCGTCCGCCGGCTGTCCGCCGCGGGCTTCACCGAGCAGCGCGAGGACGAGCCGTGGGCCGACGGGCCGGGCGGGCGCTACCTGGTGCGCGACGGCACGATCCTGGCGTGGTGGCAGCCCGCGTCCGGGCCGGGCGCCCCGCTGCGGATCTTCGCCGCGCACACCGACTCGCCCGGGTTCAAGGTCAAGCCGAACCCCGACGTCGGCGTGGCCGGATGGCGCCAGGTCGGGGTGGAGGTCTACGGCGGCGCGCTGTGGAACTCCTGGCTCGACCGCGACCTCGGCCTCGCCGGGCGCCTGGCGCTCTACGACGGCCGCGTCGTCCCGGTCCGGGTGGACCGGCCGCTGCTGCGCATCCCGCAGCTGGCGATCCACCTCGACCGCGGCGTGAACCAGGGCCTGACCCTGGACCCGCAGCGGCACCTGCTCCCGATCTGGGGTCTCGGCGACCCGGACGGCGGCGACCTGGTCGAGTTCCTCGCCGTGCGGGTCGGCGAGGACCCGGAGGACGTCGCGGCGCACGACCTGTTCACCTACGACCTCACCCCGCCCGCCACCCTGGGTCGCGACGACGAGCTGCTCGCCGCCCCGCGGCTGGACAACCTGGCCTCGGTGCACGCCGGGATCAGCGCGCTGCTCACCGCGGTCGAGCGGGACCCGGGCACCGTCCCGGTGTTCGTCGGGTTCGACCACGAGGAGATCGGCTCGGCCAGTGCGACCGGCGCCGCCGGACCGCTGCTGGAGACGGTGCTGACCCGGCTGGCCGGGGGGTTCGACGAGCGGCATGCGGTGTTCTCGCGGTCGCGCTGCCTGTCGGTGGACGTCACGCACGCCGCGCACCCCAACCACCTGGACAAGCACGACCCGGACCACCTGTCGGTGCCGAACCGGGGGCCGTCGCTGAAGGTCAACGCGGTTCAGCGCTACGCCACCGACGCGCCGGGCGCAGCCGCCTGGAAGCGGGCCTGCCGCACCGCGGACGTGCCGAGCCAGGTGTTCGTCTCGAAGAACACGGTGCCGTGCGGGTCGACCGTCGGGCCGATCATGGCGACCCGGCTGGGCATCCGGACGGTCGACGTCGGCATCCCGGTGCTGTCGATGCACTCCGCGCGCGAGCTGTGCGGGGTGCACGACCCCGGTCTGCTGGCCCGGGCGGGTGTGGAGTTCCTGACCGACGCCGGCTAGACCTGCGCGGCGACCCGGGAGCCGGGCACGTAGGCGTCGGTGTCGACGATCCGCGACCCGAGCGGCAGCAGCGACACCGGGATCAGCTTCAGGTTCGCCCAGGCCAGCGGCAGCCCGATGATCGTGATGGCCAGCGCGATCGCGGTCGCGACGTGGCCGAGCACCAGCCACCAGCCGAACAGCAGGATCCACAGGACGTTCCCGATCGCCGATGCCGCGCCGGCCCGCGGGTCGCGCACGGCCTCACGGCCGAACGGCCACAGCGCGTAGAGCCCGATCCGGAACGAGGCGATGCCGAACGGGATCGTCACGATCAGCAGGCAGGCGACGATCCCGGCGGCCGTGTAGGCGAGGAACAGCCAGAAGCCGGAGAGGACCAGCCAGACCACGTTCAGGATGAGGCGGAGCATGGGTCCAGCATGCCCGAGGTGTCCGGTTCCCCCCTCCGGGATGTTCCGGAGGCCGACCCCGGTTCCCGGTGGGGCGGTATGCCCTCACGTTCGCCCCGTGACCTCCTCGACGACGCTCTCCCCCGTGCCCGGCCGGGACTCCCAGGCCCAGCTCTCGTGCGAGCGGAGCCGGCCGTCGTCGAGGACCTCGATGCGGGCCTCGCACCGCCCCGAGCTGGACGCGCCGTCGACGGACACGTGCACGTAGCGGAAGCTCAGCCGGTCGCCCTCGCGGGTGCCGGCCAGGCGGCCGAGCCGGACGTCGCCACCGGAGTACTCGGCCCACACCAGGCCGTCGGACTCGTGGTAGTCGAACACGGTGGCCCGGCCGACCTCGCCGTCGCCGGAGTTGCTGACGCCGGCGAACCGGCGGCCATCGACGCTGGGTGCGGTGCTCACGTCCTGATCCGACCACGGGAGGATGGCGGGGTGGAGTTCCCCGTGACGTTCCTCCCGCCACTGGTGCGGACCTGCACCGACTCGGGTGAGGGCCCCTGGAACGAGCTGCTCGGGATCATCGCGCCCCGGGATCCGGACGAGGAGACCTTCCTCGCCGCGTTCGACGTCGTCACCGAGGATCTCTTCGGCGGCTGGACCGCCGACCGCGTCGTCGGGTTCGCGCTCGACGACGGGCTCGCCGCCCACCATCCGCTGCTGTTCGTCGTCGACGAGCGGACCCTGCACGACGACGGCTTCCCGATCGTCGCGGCCGACCTGCGGCAGGATCCCGGCCGAACGCTCCGGATCGCCGCAGCGGATCTGTGGTCGGTGGAGAACAACGTGTCGACCGCGAACATGGAGTTCGCCGACTTCGCCGATCACGCGCAGCTGCAGCCCGACCGGGTGTTCCGCGGCTTCTGCTGACGATCGCCACCGTCGGACGGTGAACTCCACCGTCCGACGGCCCCGCCCTACGACGACCCGCGTTCCGCGGAACGCGGCCTCATACGCCGGTGCTGCCGTCGATCCGCTCCCGCAGCAGGTCGGCGTGCCCGACGTGGCGCGCGTACTCGGCGATCACGTGGGTCAGGATCCACACCACCGACACCGCGTTCCCACCGAGGGACCCGGTGCCGTCCGGCCCGGCCTCCTCGACGACCCGGCGGGCCCGGGCGACCTCGGCCTCCCAGGCCGCGCGGGCCTCGGGGAGGTCCGCGCTCCCGAGCTCGAAGCCACCGTCATGGCCGGTTCCGGGCTCCCGCGGGTACAGCAACGGCACATCCTCACCGCCCAGGACCTGGCGGAACCAGTTCCGCTCGACGGACGCCAGGTGCCGGACCAGCCCCAGCAGCGTGAGCGACGACGGCGGCACCGACGCCTCCCGCACCTGCTCGCCGGTCAGTCCCTCGACCTTGCCGATCAGGGTGGCGCGGTAGAAGTCGAGCCAGGCCGTGAGCGTGGTGAGGGCGTCGGCCTGCATCGGGGGGTGGGCGCGGTCGGTCATGTCCGCGATCGTGACAGCGGGGTCCGACATCTTCCGATCCCGGCCGGGCGGTGGTCCACTGCGGTCGTGAACGACATCCCGCCCACCGTGGTGCGCAGCAGCCGGACCGTCGCCGCCGACCCCGCGACGATCTTCGAGCTCATCGCCGACCCCGCCCGTCAGCCGTCCTGGGACGGCAACGACAACCTCGCCGAGGCCGCGGACGGGCAGCGGGTCCGCGCCGTCGGCGACGTCTTCTCCATGGTGCTCACCCAGGGCGCGATGCGGGAGAACCGGATCGTGGAGTTCGTCGAGGGGCGGCTGGTCGCGTGGCTGCCGTCGGAGCCGGGGAAGCCGCCGCCCGGGCACCTGTGGCGCTGGGAGCTGGAGCCCGTCGGCGACGACACGACCCGCGTGACCTGCACCTACGACTGGACCGGGCTCGACCCGGACGACGCGTTCCGCCAGAAGCGCGCCCGCGCCACCACCGCGGACCGGCTGCGGGCGTCACTGGACCTGCTCGCCACCGTCGCCGAGAAGGTGTGACCTGGGACACTGTTTCCGGACGAACGATCATGGAAAGGTGCTCATCTGGCGGCATGGACGCCGACCAGGTCATCGCCGTACTCGCCGGGTTCCCCGGCACCCGGATCGTGGAGGGGAACGGGGACGCGTTCGCGATCCACGACCCGGATCACGACTACGAGCAGCGCCCCCGCCAGGGCTGGGCGACCGTCGTGCGGTCGGACGTGAACGACACCGCCTCCGACCTCGACCGACCCGGCGCGTTCCGGCTCAACATCGGGCTGCCGACCGCCCGCTACCGAGAGCTGTTCCCGACCGATCCGGGCACCGACCCGACGTCGCGCGACGTACTGTTCCCGCACCCGGTCTACGCCGCCTACCACTGGGTGGCGGTGGTGGAGCCGGTGACGAGCTGGCCGCTGGTGCGGGAGCTGCTCGACGTGGCGCACGACTTCGCCGTCCGGAAACACGTTCCCCGGCGTCCCGTACCTCATCCGCTCATCGTTGCCGATACTTCGCCGGGCGGCTCGGTACCGCGGCAGGTCGCGCGGCGGTCCACGGGCGGGAGGCAGGAGGCGGACGGCAGCGACGCCGCCCGGGCGAACCGGTCGTGATCGTCTGACCTGTGGCGGAAGCGGGGGGATTCGAACCCCCGGTCCTTTCGGACGCCCGCTTTCAAGGACGGGACATACGGGTTCAAGAACGGTCGCGCACGTAGAAAAGTGCTGGCAGTACCACTCTAGCGCAGCTCCCGGCAGCGGCGGGACGTTGCCGACTGCAACCACGACTGCAACCATTGATGGGGTCATGCCCGACCTATCTGAGGGCTAGAGCGTGTCTCTTAATCGGGTGGATCGGGGCTGCGGGATGATCTGCGGGTGTCGCGTCGTGCGGTCTTGACCGATGCCCAGTGGGCCAGGCTAGAGCCGTTGTTGCCCTCGTCGGACGGGATGCCTGGGCGGCCGTTCGCTGATCACCGGCGGGTGGTCGAGGGGATCATCTACGGTACCGCTGCGGTCTGGCCTGGCGCGATGTCCCAGCCGAGTTCGGGCCCTGGCAGACCCTGTGGAAACGCCACCGCCGCTATGTCGGTGACGGCACCTGGGGCCACGTTCTCGCAGTTCTGCTGGCCGATGCCGACTCCGCGGGCCTGGTGGACTGGGCGGTGTCGGTCGACTCGACGATCATCCGTGCCCACCAACACGCGGCGACCCTAAAACAGGACGCAGGGGGGCAGGGTCGAGCTACAAGAATCTGCGCGCCGAGCCGCCCGATCACGCCTTGGGCCGCTCCTGCGGCGGACTGTCCACGAAGATCCACCAGCTCGTTGACGGCCACGGCCGCCCGCTGGTCGTCCTCGTCGGCCCCGGCCAGGCCGGTGACGCCCCGATGCTCGGACACCTGACGAGTCGTCTACGGATCGACCGCACCGGCCCAGGACGGCCACGAACCCGCCCCGACCGGGTCCGCGGCGACAAGACCTACTCCTCCCGCGCCATCCGGGGCCACCTGCGCCAGCGTGGGATCGTCGCGGTCATCCTGGAACCGTCTGACCAGCAGGGGCACCGGAAACGACGCGGCTCCCGCGGCGGGCGACCACCGGTGTTCAGCCGGGTCGCCTACCGCGGCCGCAACGTCGTCGAACGCGGGTTCTGCCAGGTCAAGCAGTGGCGCGGCCTGGCTACCCGTTACGACTGCTCGCTCTGACCTACCGCGGCGGGGTCGCGCTGAAGGCGATCCACCTGGCTCCGACCGTTAGGCGACACGCCCTAGATGTGATGTCTGGGGAGCCGCCATCGTCGGTTCGTCGCCGGGTGCCCCAATGATCAGCGTCTATGAGCGACAGCCCGAGCAACGCGACGTTAGGCCAAATGGGTCAACAATCGATGATGCAGCCGGACCTCGGAGCAACATTTTGATCTTGGTCGCTCCACTAAATCCGGCGAGTTCTTGCAGGTCATCAGTACTGACGGACCAAGTGGACGATGAGGCAGACAAGATCAGCCTGGCCCCGAAGCGACGAGATAACCTCTTGACCAAGCGACTCGAAACTAGTGGAATGGGATGATCTACCCATTCTCGACAGAATCAAAACGGAGGAAAAATGCGACGAATTCTTGCAGTTCTCCTTGCGGGCTTCTTGACGATCCCCGCAATGCTCATCGGATCATCCGTGGCGATGGCCCAGGGCACTTATGTTCATAGTCATCACCCGACAGCCGCTCTGTGCGAAGCGCGCGGCAAGCAAGGACTGCAGCATGGAAGCTGGGACAGCTACTACTGCCAGAACGTTAACGGGATCTGGTTCTTGAATGTTAGCGAATACTGCCCCATTTGCTGACGGCAAGGCAGACCAAGATTTCCCTTGCCGCTTTGAGCGGTGCTACAGATCAAGATTCTGGTGCGACCTCACCGTCCCCTCGATACCAGCAGGAAGATCACGACTCTCCCCTGGTGCTAACTCAAGACAAGGTGCACCAAAATCTTCCCGCGCACACAGGGCAACTCTGTAACGTGAGTTGTTTGTTGCGGATGACGCAGAAGACGCAGCCTTCCCGGAACCTCTAAAAGTCAAGCCATCGTAGTCATACACTTGCGTCACCAGACAGAGGGAATCTCCGGTCTTGTCACGACCTTCAAATAGCGAGACCCCTCGTTCGTTGGCTCCACAGCTACTTTGCGAGAGTTCTACCTGCGCCTCACCCTGCACTGCGCTGGACGTGCAACCAGAAGCTAACACTGCTATAAGGCACAGCGCCACGGCCACGGAAGACGTCTTCACTTTCAGAAAGTAAACCATCTGCATAGATAAGATCCATTCTGGAGCAGTGCGGAAGGACTTCGGGAAGCTGACCTCGTCACGGAATACGGCGATTAGCAAGCAGCCCGAAGGCGAGCGCGAGAGCGACGGCTAGAATTCCGCCTACGAACCAAGGGTAGCTTCTATCTCGAATTTTGGTTTCGTAGCCAACCTCGCCGACCAGGGCTGTGTACGCCTTCTGTAGCTCTTCAAGGCTCCCAGCAGTTGCGAACTTTCCACCCGATAGTTGAGCGATCACTTCCATTGACGCATCGTCGACCGGAACGGGCTGCTCTTGACCATCCAAAGATATCGAGCCGTAGTTCGTGCCGAAGGATATCGTATCGACTGGCACGTTCTGGTGGGCAGCTTCACGTGCTGCCGTGAAGGAGCCTCTTGGGTCCGACTCCCCTCCGATTCTCGGTACGGTCAGGGCCCCATCGCTCATTAGAACGATCCGACCACCCTCTGGGGGGGCATCTCCGGCGAACTTAATAGATCGCCGGAATGCCTCGATAGATTGCAGGCTTGCAAATATCGCCTCACCAGTTGCAGTAGCCTCTAAGGTTCTCAGGTTATCGATTGCTTGAATTATACTTGATCGGTCGGTGCCGGGCGATACGAGAACTGCGGCTGAACCAGCGAAGGAGACTAGTCCTACATTGGTCTCCGCGGGAAGCTGGTCAACGAAAGACTTAGCTGCAACTTTGGCGGCCTCAATTCTGCTTGGCTTGACGTCCTTCGCGTTCATCGACAACGAAACATCCAGTACAAGTACCACCGCTGAGCTGTTACGCGGTACCTGGACCTGCCCCGTTGGTCCGGCAAGTGCAATTGAGAATATCGCGAGTGAAGTAACCAACAGGGCAGCTGGGGCATGTCTTGCTAGCCGCGTCCGCCTCTTCGGAAGAATTGATTCGAGGGTTTCGAGCGCTGTGAATCTAAGTGTGTCCTTACGACGGCGTCGAACGACTACCGCATAGACTATTGCTAGCACAAGCGGTACGCCCATACCCAAGAGCGCTAGTGGGTGCGCGAACGACATGGCTCGAACTACTCCTTCGGGCGTCCCGTTGGGCGCCGGTGCCTGCTAGGTAGGGGTGTTGAGGCACAGCAGATCACATCGACCGTAGAGCCTCGGTAAAGAGGATCGGTGTTCTGGTCGTGCACGCTTGAGTGCAGGAGGAGGCCCCGACGGTTTGCGACTTTGTCGGCTACCGAAGTAGCGCCTCGCGCCACTCGAACGCCCGCCACAGGATACAGGCACCTGGCGACGCAACCGGCTCGTCTTGCAGTAGCCGAGTCACGTTCTCCTTAGTGAACCTTAGGCCGTCGGTCACGTTGACGACCTCCGAAGAGCTGACGAGCGAGCCCTCGGAGTTGACTGAGACGGCGTCGCCGAACAGCTCATCGAACGCGTCATGGTCGAACACGACGGCTGTCAGGATGGTGGCGGTTAATGTGAGGGTGTCTAGACCAATCCCGAGGCAGTACGGCGTGACACGCCGGTCGGTTCGTGCGCGCTTGAGATCCCTATATAGCTGCCAGTCCTCGTAGATGAGCGGTTCGCCTGAGCTGCCGTCTCGCTCCGGATCCCCCAGAACTTCCTCGCTGTACTCACGCACCATGCTGCGCCACAGGCTGAAGTCGTTCTCACGGTCGTGGGTGGCGACTGTCGACGGCTGGAACTCTCCGGCCGGGATGAGCCCATAGATCCCAGCCGAGGTCGCGACCTTCGCCGGATCACGCCAGTGCAGCAGGAACGTCGCCTCACCAGTCTCCCGGTTTCGACGCAGTGTGAGCGTCTCGATGGCCGGGATGATGTAGCGCCGTTCCATGTCGAACGGATCGCCGATGAGCCCCCGCAACGGCAGCTCGCTCCAGTCGAGCTTCTTCCCGGCTCGCTCGGCAGCAATGGCCATCTCGTGCGCGATCGCTTCGGCGAGGTCGAGCTTGTCGAAGTAGGCCGCGAGCCCGAACGTCATCCGCGGGTCGTCGCGCAGGTCGACGTCGAGCAGGCGGTAGCTGGTGCGGTTCTCGAAGAGCTTCGGCGGGTCGAGGTAGCGCACGGCCGAGGTGTAGCGCGGGAACGACTTCCCCGGCGCCCTCAGCGGCAGCGTGGCCGCTGCCTCCGGCTCGCTGCCGGTGATGCTGACTGGGGGCGGGGTGTCGCTCCACTCCAGGCGGATGTCGTCGAGCGGAATCGGCCGCTTCGGCGTCCACTGCGGCAGCGCCAGGAACGTCAGATCCCCGACCCGGACGTCGGGTTGGTAGAGGTCGGCCGCCCGCTGGGCCAGCTCCCGGCGGGACCGGTTGAGCGCACGGCGCGTTCGGCGCCACTTCTCCTGGCTCACCGCGACCGGGTCGACGTCGCCGACCAACCGGGAGTCCGACGGCTCGGCCACGGGCCGCAGCAGCTCGTCCGACAGTCCGAGGCGGGCCGGTGAGATGTTGAGCTGCTGGGCGATGCGGAGCAGCATCTCGATGTCGGTAACCCGACGCTTGCCCGTCTCGATCTTGGAGACGTAGGACTGGTCCAGGTGCAGCAGTTGGGCCAGATCAGCTTGGTTGATCTTGTTGGTGCGGCGGTACTCGCGCAGGACTTCGCCGAGCAGGTCGGTGTTCAGTTCCAGCTCCGATGACGCGGGGGACGACAGCCACGGCTCGTCTGGCACGAGAATTCTCCGCCTTCCTCTCGGGCGCCGGCCCCGCGGACGCGGGCTCCGACCAGTGCTTATGCCTGGTAGTCCTAGCAGGTCACGGGGTAGGTCAGAGGGTCCTTGGACTCATTTGTCCTGAGACTCGATTCTCGGTTCATGGCACCGAGACGAGCACTACGAACCCGAGTCCGAACCCGACGCCGGCGCCCGGTCGAGCATCTCGCCGATGGCCCGTTCGACGTCGTTGAGCGTGGCCTTGGCCCGGCGGACCTGGTCGCGCAGCGCGGCGAGTTCGAGCCGGTCCGCCGCGGTGGTTCGGGTCGCCCCGGCCGGCTCGTCGGCGACGAACGCGCCGCTGCTGGGGCGCACGACGGCCCGGCCGGACGCGACGAGGAGCCGCACCGCCGCCTGTGCGGTGTTCACGGCGATGTCGTGGTCGGTCGCGATCTGCCGGTAGGAGGGCAGCCGCTCCCCCGGCCCGTAGGTGCCGGCGTCGATGTCACGGGCGAGCAGCTCGGCGACGCGGTGGCTCGCGTGGCGCGGCTCGGCGTCGTCGGGCTCGGAGTCGGGCGCAGCCATGCCGGCGAGGCTACTCGCCGTCTCAAGACGGCGGTTGACGTTGCGACGGTCCAGCTCTACCGTCGCAACCACATCAACCGTATTAAGACGGATCGGAGCGTCATGCACACGGATCGACACGACACCGCCGGACTGGACGACTGCACCGCGCCCCTGGCCGACGAGCAGCGCGAGGCGCTGCACGAGTTCTGGGACCGCGTCATCGCCGAGGAGTGGGGTCCGGCCCCGATCCCGCGGCCGGCGCCGGTGGACGGGGCGTTGGTGGAGCTGGCCGAGCGTCGGCGCCGGCGCAGCACCCGCCGGGCCATGACCCGGATGGTCCGCGCTGCACAGGTCACCGCGCCCGCGCCGAGCTACGGGGGTGAGGCGGCGTGATCGCGCTGCGGATCACCGTCGGCTGCGACGACTGCGCGATGGCCCTGGCCGGCACCGACCAGGTGCGGACGACGACCGACGGACTGGCGGCGGCCCGCGCCGCCGGCTGGGTGGTCCGGCTGTCCGGCCGGCTGCTGTGCCCGGCGTGTGCCGACCCGGCGCTGTGCCGGCTGCTCGGTCACGACTTCGGCCCCGCCCCGGTGTGGCGGGCGTGCGCCTGCGACGGGTCGTTGTGGGAGCACTCGACCTGCGAGCCGTGGCAGGACCCGTCCTCGTGGGAGGGCTGCGGGTGGGAGTGGCGGACGTGCCGGCGCTGCGACCACGTCGACGACCGGCACGTGGCCCAGGCGGACGCGGCATCGAGACGAGCCGATGAGCGCGCGGCGGACGCCTACATCGCCGCGCTCGAACGTGGCGAGCTGCGCCCGCAGCCGGCACGCCGCAACGGAAACCGCAGTGAGCACCAGCCCGGCGACGGGATCTTGGCGGATGTAGCCGCCGGGCTGGCTCTCCCCCACCAGCAGAACGCACGTGAGGAGTCCGCGATGGTAGAGCCGAACGGGCCCCGGCCCGCCACCCCGGCCGGGGGTGAGCAGCGGTGAACGGGCAGACGATCGCCGTCGCGCTCGGCGTCCTGGCCGGGCTCGTCCTGATGTGGTCATGGGCGGCCGGCGCCCGCGCCGGACGCAAGGTGCAGAAGTCGATCCACCACGCCGGCCGTACCGGCAACAACGCCGCCCGGATCGTGATGACCGCGGCTGTGGTGGTCGGGGTGCAGTGGGCGGTTGTCGACGACGGCCTGAGACTGACCCCCTGACGTCGGATTGGGATTGACCCCTTCTGGGCGACGCTGAGGGGGTGTTGTCGGTGGAGGACTGGTCCGAGATCCGTCGTCTGCATCGGGCGGAGGGTGTCCCGATCAAGGAGATCTCCCGCCGGCTGGGAGTCGCGCGGAACACGGTGCGTTCGGCGCTGCGGGCGCCGGGCCCACCGCGGCGGGAACGGGGCCCGCGGGGTTCGCTGGCTGATGCGGTCGAGCCGCAGGTGCGGGCTCTGTTGGCGCAGTTCCCGCGGA